>NZ_RAVY01000021.1:0-71280 GCF_003611625.1 Corallococcus sp. CA054B | reverse complement strand
CTATGGCGGCGGCGGTGGCGTCAGCGGCAGCGCGGGTGGCAGCGCGGGCGGCAATGGGGGCACCGGCGACGGCAGCAGCCTTGGTGCCAATACCTGGTCGACCGCCACGACCCTGCCGTCCGCGGCCGGTGCCGCCTCCTCCGGAGCAGGCAACGCCGGTCTGGTCATCCTGACCTACAACGCGGTCTCCTGCCTGCTGTGAGCTGAGTTCGTTCTTCCAGACCGGTGACGGGAGGGCCTGAGGAGAGGGCCCTCCCTTCAAAGGCAGTCCATGCGCGGATGCTCAGCGGCGTTGGGCGGAGCCCGGCGCGCTCCCGCGGAAGTCGAACGCAGAGGCGGAAGGCGGGGACGGCACGGCACCGGTGTGGGCGGCCGTGGAGCCGCCCTGCGCCGCGCCGGTGGACTGGGTCCAGGTGGTCAGGCCCCAGATGAGGATTGGGATGCCCACCGCGGCAGGGAGGAAGGTGCCGACACAGTAGGCGCCGCCGACCTCGCCGCACGTGCTGGCGCCCGCCGCGACGTTCAGCCCGCCATAGGCAGTCAGCAGTGCGCCAAACACAGCCATGCCATTTCCAGGGTGGTCGATATCCGAGACGTTCGACCTGGGAATGGCGATCTCACTTCCCTTCGAGGACGTCTTCACGAAGAGGGAGTCCTGATCGCTGCGGACAATCCTGGCGGTGTAGGTTCCTCCATCCACGCGGGAGATGGTCGCGGTGGTCGAACAGCCGGAGAGCAGCAGCAAGAACGCCACGGTGGGTTTCTTGGACATCTGTGTGGTCCCCCTTCAACGAAGTGTTTCCAGGGCAACTGTCCTGGCCCTGCTACGGCATGAGCAGGGACGCTGTGACGTCGTTCAGCTCCCCATTCGATAGGAATAAGACGGCGAGCTTGGAAATCCTTCAGAGGATCTCCAGGAGCGGCCACGGCCCCAATGTCTGGCTCACCCGTTGCTCATGCCCTCCCCTCGTGGTCCCAAAGGGAGAGTCAGCGTGAGACGGATGACAGTCGCAGGGATGTTGTGGGGAATGGGGATGGCGCTCGCGACCCTGAGTGGGTGCGGCGCGCCACTGCCAGCGGAAGAAGATTCACGTGAGCCCGGGGCGGAGACTGTCAGCACGGAGCGCGCTGCGCTCACGACGCGCACGGTCGTCCTGACGCCCACGGAGGACGCGCATGTGGAGGCCGCGTCCCCGAACGCGAGCTTCGGCGCTTCCTCCACCTTGAAGGTCTCGCGAACCCCCGAGGCGCTGACGTACCTGCGGTTCTCCGGGGCCGAGCTCCCCGTTCCCGGGACGGTGACGTCCGCGAGGCTGCGCCTGTTCGCGATGAACAACGCGGCCCAGGGCGTCGTCGTGCACGACTCGCCGGGCGTGCACATCTGGGACGAAAGCGTGACGTGGAACACCCGGCCGGACTGGAGCGACGCCTGGCTCACCTCGAGCGAGGGGCCCGTGAGGAGCGGGACCTGGGTGGAGCTCGACGTGTCGGGCATGTACATCCCCAGCCGCTACTACAGCGTCGACTTCCGCCTCTCCGCGAAGGGCACGGACAGCCTCACGTTCGGGTCGAGCGAGTCCTTCGAGTTCAAGCCGCAGCTCGTCCTCACCGTGGAGTCCGCCGAGAACAACCCGCCGCCGCCGCCCGCGCCGCTCACGCTCTCCGGCGCGCCGGTCTCCTTCACCGCGAGCGGCGACACGTTCGTCGACGCGGAGAGTCCGGGCACGGCCCAGGGCGGCGCCACGACGTTCAAGGTGGACAGCGCCCCCATGCAGGAGGCCTACCTGCGCTTCCCGGTGCAGGGGCTGACGGAGGCCGTGCAGCGCGCGGTGCTGCGCCTGTACGTGAGCTCGGGGTCGGATGACGGCCCGGCCGTGTACGCACTGACGGGGCTGCCGTGGAGCGAGGCCAGCGTCACGTGGAGCTCGCGGCCGGCCCGCACGGGCAGCCCGGTGGAGGATGCGCAGGGGCTCGCGACGGGGAGCTGGGTGGACTACGACGTGACGGACCTGGTGCGTGGCAACGGGGACGTGACGTTCGGGCTGTACCCGACCTCCAGCGACGGCGTGACGTTCTACTCGCGGGAGAGCGCGGATGCGTCGCTGCGTCCCCGGCTGCTCGTCTGGACGGGCGCGGCGAAGACAGCCCCGACGGACGCGTGCCTGACCCGCACGGAGTACGTCGAGGTCCCCGTCAGCGCGCTGCACGACACCTACGCCGCGGCGGATGCGCCGGACTCGAAGTTCCAGCACCACGCCTCGCTGCGGGTGGACGCGGATCCCCGCGCGGAGGCCTTCCTCCGCTTTGATGTCCAGCTGCGACCGGAGCGCATCCAACGGGTGGCGCTGCGCCTGTATGCCATTGACGGCACGGGCAACGGGCCCCGGCTCTACCGGGCGTCGACGTTCGACGGGGCGACGACGGACTGGAACCACCGCCCGGCGCCAGTGGGCGAGCCGCTGGTGGACCTGGGGGCCGTCGCGCGGGATGCGTGGGTGGAGCTGGACGTGACGAACACCGTGACGGCCTCCGGGACGTACGCGTTCGCGCTGCTGCCGGACAGCACCAACAGCGTGGGCTTCGTCTCCACGGACGCGGAAGCGCGCCACATCATCGGGGGCGCGCCCCGGCTGGTCATCACGTATGAGAGCAGCCCGTTCTGCTCGTACCGGGGCACGAAGCCGTCGGGGACCACGGCCTGGGTGCGTCAGGACGGAGGCGCGCTGGCGGAGGCCCCTCGTCACGTGGCGCCCGCGCCGGATGGCGGGTTCGCGGTCGTCACCCGGCTCTACGGCACGGGGACCCCGCCCGTCCCGTCGGGCCATACCGTCACCCTGCACCGGGCAGATGGCGCCGTCGCTTGGACGCGCTCCTTTACGCAGGCGGGGGTGCGGTTGGAGAAGGTGGTGGTGACCACGGTGGGCAACGTGCTGGTCGCCGGCACCTACGACGGGGCGCCGGACCTGGGCAAGGGGCCGCTGCCCCAGGGCTCCGGCATTGTGGTGATGAAGCTCAAACCTGACGGCACGGTGGACTGGACGCGCGGCTTCCGGGCCTGGTTCGGTGACCCGAGCGACCCGGAGAATTACCAAGACAACCCGATGGAGGTGCTCGACCTGGCCACGGATGCGCATGGCAGCGCGGTGCTCGTCGGCACGTTCTGGGGCTACACGGACTTCGGCAACGGGCCGCTGTATTCGGGCAAGCCGTTCCCGTACGACGACACGTATCCGAACTCCTACGTGCTGAAGCTCCAGTGGGACGGCGCGCACCTCTGGTCGCGCGCGCTGGCCGGGACGTCCCTGGTGGGCACGCGGGCGAACAGCGTCGCCGTGGACGCCAGCGAGGGCGTCATCGTGGGCGGCCATGCGGGCAGCAACACCGACTTCGGTGGCGGCACCGTCGCGGAGCGCGGAGGCTTCGTCGCCCGGTATGACGTCGGGGGCGACTTCGGCTGGGCGCGGGTGATGAGCGCGCGCTACGGCGAGGTGACCTCCGTGGGCGTGCTGCCCGACCAGCGCATCGCCTTCACCGGGAACTTCAACGGGTACCTGTCGTTCGCCGGCCAGAGCTACGTCAGCCGCGAGCCGGAGGAATACGAGGGGACCCGGGATGCGCTCGTGGGCGTGCTCTCCGCGGCGGGTGGGGACGTGGGCTTACGGCAGTTCGCGCACTCCGGGTTCACGGACATGGTGGTGGACGGGGCCGGGAACATCGTGACGACCCAGACCGGCGCGGGGAACCTCGTCGGGCTGGGCGACGTCGGTTGGCGCCAGGGCGAACGGCCCCGGCCCACGCTGGCGGCCTTCGGTCCAGGGCTGGAGTCCCGGTGGGTCCGCGTGCTGGGGCTCACGTCCGTGCATGAGCTCCACCTCGCGACCTCCCCGGACGGCGTCGTGGTGGCGGGCAACCTGAAGGAGGCGCTCGAGATGGACGGCACCTGGTACACGCCGCAGTCCCGGCGCTCCGACGTGCTGCTGTTCAAGCTGCGCAAGTAGGCCGCCGTGCCTCGGGGCTCCCGCATCCAAGCGGGGGCTCCGGGGACGTGCCGTGCCCTGCTCAATCCACGTGGGGAGAGCGCTTGAGCGCGACGATTGTTCTGCATGGAGGCGGTGGGAATCGAACCCACGGCCGGTGTTGCGACAACCCCAGCAGAATCGCGCCCTTACCTCGCAAACGCCCGGAAACATTCGGATTCGACTTCCCTCCGCGTCCCGCCCTGTCCCGGCTCGTCCCAGCACATTCCGCAGGCTCCTGCGACATACGTGCAACATGGCGCCAGCCCCTGAGCAGTGAGGGCCGGCACCTGGGCGCCGTCCTAGTTCGTGCTGATTTCGTCCTGGGATACCTCAAAGCCTTGGGGACGCCGAATGCCCAGCTCGGTCAGCGCCTCGCCGGCCAGCTTCATGAGCATGAGCAGCTCGGCTTCCGCATCCTCCTGCCCGAAGACCTCACCGTCCCCCAGCCAGTGACGCAGGTCCGCCGCCAACTCGCGCGCCGACTGGCAGCGGTCAGCGGGCTTCGGTTGAAGAAGCCGGCCCAACGTCACCCGCAACCCCTGCGGGAGGTTCTCCGTCAACGCGTCCAGGTCCGCCTGCGAGTAGGTCGCCGCGCGCCAGATCACGTCTTCAACCATGGGGTGACTGTTAGCGAGGCGGGCCCGTCGGATGGCACGCCGGACGCGCACGCGCTGCCTGACCGATAGCGAGCCCTTCACCTCTTCGGTCAGGTCGTCCGGAGCGTCGAGAAGGTTCCTCCCCGTCGCGATTTCGAGCATGACGACGCCGAGCGCGAAGAGGTCCGAACGCGCATCAACACGGCCGGTCAGGAGCATTTCTGGAGAGGAGTAGAACGCATCACCCAACGGGCGACGCACCGTGGATGAAACGCGACCGGGCAGGTCCGACAGAGCGAGTCCGAAGTCGGCAACCTGCACGCCGCCCTTCCAGTCAACGAAGATGGTCCCCACGTCGACGGCCCGGTGAACGATGTTGAGGGGCTTCCCCTCGCCGTCCTTGGCCTCGTGGGCGTGCGCAAGGGCCGCAGCCACCTTCGCACCCACGTACAGCGCGAACAGGGGCGAGAACCGGCGCCCGCACTCCGCAGCGAGCGTCAGCATGTCGCTCACGCTGTGCCCTGACGGATGATCGGTGATGACGTACCAGCACCCTTCCGCCTTGTGCATCCCGTGGACGCGAAGGATCCCCGGATGGTTGAGGAAGGTCGC
The DNA here is from genome assembly GCF_003611625.1 of Corallococcus sp. CA054B. Classification (NCBI taxonomy): domain Bacteria; kingdom Pseudomonadati; phylum Myxococcota; class Myxococcia; order Myxococcales; family Myxococcaceae; genus Corallococcus; species Corallococcus sp. CA054B. Next base: position 66,053 of record NZ_RAVY01000021.1, on the reverse strand, counting down.
AAGACGCACCTGCTCTTCGAGCCTTACCCTTGCCCGCTTGATGCGCGCCCCCTCCTGGCCCGTCTGGGGGCCAACCGCCTTGAGCAGCACCTTCCCCCGGGGGTGGTTCCCCTCCAGCGTCCGGCGCCGCGCGACGAAGAGGCTGAGCCCGTGGTGCGCTTCGCCCAGGTCTTCGCGGAACTCGTACCGAAAGCCGCCTGTCGTGAAGAGAATCGCCCCTCGGGGAACCTTGAACTCGATTGCCGGCATGCTCGTGCCTCCACTTGCTCGTGCGGGCACCGAAGCCAACGCGTTGCGCGGAGCAGATTACCCATGGGATGGGCTCCGGGGAAACTACCCTGGTAGGTCCTATGGAGTCCTGCGGGAGGGCGGCCGAAATCGAGCACCTACCTGGTACGTCACCCGCGAGGCGCTCAGGGCCAGCGATGCACGACCCTTCCGCTGTTGCGGTTGAAACCCTTCACCTTGCCGTCCTTGAACTCCTTGGCCGTCCCCTCAACCACGAAGCAAACGGGTTGCTCGTCCTGCCCCGGCAGCCTCACGCGGTCATACCGGACGACGAGTGCCGGTCCATCCGCGCGCCCCATCTTGTCGGACAGGTAATAAGCCTTGCCGTAGAAGCGTGTTCCGGGCGGGGCGACCTGCCGCTGATAATCGTCGTTCATTCCCTTCGGGACGATCCCCACCACCTCCGCGCCAGCCGTGAACCACGCGTAATCGAACTCCGCGTGGCGGTCGTCGAGCACAAGGGTGAACCTGTCTCCGTCCGTCCAGCGGAGATTCTCCCGCATGGCCTGTTCCGCTCCAGCCGGGCAGGTGAAGGACTCGGGCCGGATCTGGGCCCCCGGACAACCCGCCGCCAGCGCCGCGACGAGCGATAGCGACGCGCACTCAGCGGCAGCAACGAACTTCTTCGGCATGCGGGGCGTGCGTCCTTGGGTCAGGACTTCGGGGGCGGGGTTCTTCAAATCGGATCCTTCCTTCGGAACAGCGGCGATTGCCGGCCCAGGGGCTGCCACGGGCGACGGGCCAAGAGGTGACATAGCAGGAGGGGCCGTCATGGGCGGAGTGGAATGGGGGGCGCTGGGAGGGCGCGGGCTCGAAGAGACGCGCTGCTCGGGAGGTGGGGCGGAAATCTCGGCTGACGGGCCCCAGAGAGCCGCAGCCACGACGAGCGCGACGACACCTGCAATGCCCGCGAGCCACCTCGCCGGACGGTGCGGGCGCTTCATCAGGGCGACGTGCAGCTTGAGGGGGGCGGGGCTGATAGGGAGCGGCGCTCCGAGTGGCCCCCGTGCGTCGGACTCGGACGGATGCTGTTCCGATGGCGGATGCGCCGGCACGTCGTAGTCGGCGATTGGGTCGGCCCGGAGATCCGCGAACTCGCGACGGAGTGCTTCCGTGTCGACCGGGCGCCGTGAGGGGGCCCGATCCAGGAGGCCTTCGACGAGATCGCTCAGCACCTCGGGAACACGAGCGTTCGCGAGTCGGGGCGGCGGCGGCTCGAATTGTTGGCTGTTCAGGGCGAAGCGCGGGCGGAACTCTGTCGGTCGCGGATCGGTCAGCAACTCATGCAGCATGACGCCAACGGCGAAAATCTCGTCGGCGACCTGGAAGGCATAGCGGGCCCGGTGCTCGTCCTTATGCTCGCGCAGGAATTGGAACTGTTCTGGTGCGCGGTAGCGGTCCGTGCCGGGAGGCAGGCCCCCATTCGTCATGTCTTCTGCAAGGGCGTAGGTCGCGCAGCTAAAATCGATAATGACAGGCTCGCCGTCACTCTTGCGGATCAGGACATTGAGCAGCTTCAAATCCCGATGCAGCACGCTCCGACTGTGCATGTAAGACAGCGCACCGGCAATCTTTTCAAAGACGCTCAGGATCTCACGAATCGTGGGGTGTTTTCGCTCTGCCCACTCCGCGAGCGTCCAGCCGTCCACGTAGTCAAGCGCAAGGTACACGTTGCCGGTCGCCGTGTAGCCATGCCCCTGCGGGCGGACGATGTTCGGGTGATCCAGCATGAGAAGAGCCGTCAACTCGCGCAATGTCCGGGCATGAGTCTGCTTGAAGTCGCCGCTCACTTCCCGGTGACGCGCCACCTTGATCGCACCACGCTTGCCGTTCTTCTCTCCGAGGAAGACGCGGGCAAAGCCACCGTTGCCGAGTTCCCTGGAAACCAGCCATCCGTCAATGAGGGTGTCGGGCGGCGTCCCCGTCGGCGTCAACGTCATGGAGTGCCCCCCGCCCCGGGCTTCGGGAAGCGCACTTCAGGAATCAAGAGGTGCCGCCCGTCGTCCCCACGCACCTCCAACGCGAGAACAAAGCTTGCGTCCGAATCCTGAACTTCCGCGACCGCGAGTACGCGCCCATCTCCCCCCGGCGGGATCGGGCCCTTTTTCGCTGTCTCGAGACGCGCCCGCAGAGGCATGCCGACACGGCCCGTAAATGTTGCCTCTCGTGGTGTCCAGGCTTGTTTGTCGGGGCTGTTCCAGATTCTCACGTCCACCAGAATCCAACCCTTGCCCCGAAAGGATGCGGCCGACGCTGACCCGAGACCCTGCGCGGGATCCCCATGTTCTTTGGCGGTAGAGGTTGTGACGCCTTTCTCGTCCACGAAGCCAAGCAACACGAAATCTTCGGGCTTCGGCGCCGGAGCGTGAGCGTCCGTCGGACAGGTCTCGCTCGGCGGCGCGGGACGCTGCACGTCGATCCGCGAGTCCACTTCTGCCGGGTCGGTGACGAGCACGAAGGCGGCCCGTGCTGGCGCTCGGCCGTCGGCGAAGAAGACCCCGATCTCCTGACGCTCACCGTCGCCGAGATTGGCCACGGGCTGAACGACGATCGACCGTTCGCCGGCATCCAGGACGCGAATCCGGGACTCGTCGAAGGTCAGGGTCTTCCGTTGGATCGGCGAGGAGAACAGGAACAGCGTCGGCGTGTCCCCCGCAACGTGGACGACGGGCAGCGGTTCGGTGGGCGTGCTGGCGACGGTGACTGGGCGCTTACGGTCAACGCGCGCCCCCGATGCCGGCTCAGCCCCCGCAGCAGCTCCCGAGACGAGCGCGAGCGCAAGGGCCAATCTGAACGGTTGGAGCAATGGTGCATGACCTCCCGAGGAGGAAGGCTACCATCGCGGACACGCGCGCAGTGGGACGTTTTACCCCAGGATCACGGACAACGGTCCCTAACTATCCAGCTCGCCCCAGAGGAGTTCCCCTCCTGCAAGCAGAACGCTCCGACGCGACTGTGAGCGGCGTCAGGGCATGTTCAGCAACGATGGGGGACGGTTTAGACCTCGTCGAAACGAGCACCCGAGGCGCCAACCCGCTCCAGCGCTTCCTTGATTTCTTCGTCGACGACGATTGGCAGGGGCCATCCCCATAAACGAAATACACGCTCAGATTCAACCTTCGCCTTGTCTATGCGAAGACCGGAGGCGACATGATATTGACCAACCTTTTCAGGCTCATCATCTTCCGGTGCCCAACGTCGAGCTTCTTCGCATGCCGCGTCGTCAATGGCTCGAACCGTGCGCGTAACGTTCAGGAGGAAAAAGGGCTCGGCCTGCCCCTCGATTTTCACGGGAAAGAGCTGCACGTCGTTGGGTGCCAAATCACGAAATACTCTCGCAACCAACGCATTCACGATTGGAGCCTGACCTGCGCCGGCAAAGTCGATATCGAGCGCCTTGCCGGGCCTGGAAAGCGGTATGGATAACGGCCCTGGGTCGGCAATTCTCCTTCCGTCAAGAAATTGCCAGATGTCGTCAATCTGTCGACCCGAAAGGTCTGTTGGTTCTGAGAGATACCAACGCCCCTTCACGTACACGTCGATCTTCAAGTCAAAGTAGCGTCTCACCATGCCTTAGTTCCCAGCAGCCTTCGTAATTAGCATTCGCAGCTTACTTCCCTCCGTTATCAGGTCCCGCGCAATCCGACCTAACTCCCTGGTCAAGCTGCCCCGGCACTGCGCAACATCTCGGCATCCTTTCATTGCCAACGTGAGGCGCCGAAAGATCTCCTCATGATACCCACGGGGATGTGGTCCCTGGTGCCCACTGATACGAACTTGGTTGGCACGATCACTCATCTTCATATCGGCTTGCTTGAAAAAATTCTCAAATAGAGGTGTCCACGGCCCTCCTGAAGCGGACGAAACCTCGTTCTTGTCCGTGCAAATGTGGTGTACCTCCCCATCTGGGTCCCCCTGAATGACGCCCCCAGCTCCCCCGGCAGGTCGAGTCCCCACACCAGCACCGGGGCCCATGGCGACCGCGGCAACAGCAGTCGGAGCAAGCGCAATGTTGAGGACCCCAGCAGACGAAATTGAAATCGACTGGACCCCTCCCGACAGCGCGCCAGCAAGCACGAAGCCCCCTTCTGCCTCTGCCCTGACTGCCGCCTGAGCGAAGCCCGGCATTCTCGGCCCCTGAGCCGCCATCGCGTTTTTACCGCCGAGCGCCGACAGGGCGACGATCACGAGCACGCGAGCGCCGTTGTCTCCAAGGATCTTTCCGAAGCGATGCCCCGCGCGCTCCAGCTCCGAAACGTTCGCCGCGTCCCTCGATTCGTCCATAAGGCGCAGGAACCCCCGCCCGAGATTCCACACCGGACCTGTACCGAGATAGGCAATCAGCGATGCAGTCAGCGCAACTGCGATGACCTTCGTAATCGGCTCAGGCGCGACGAGCATCACAAGCGCCGTCCCGATCATCGTCGTCACCATGGCCCGTAAAGCAGCCCCGTTCACCATGTCTCGGATGGCATCCTCGACGCCTTCCCAGACCGTATCGAGCGCGAAGTAGAGCGCCATCATACGGCGTTCCATCGGCCCGAACGTAAGCCCACCCGCTAACATGCCCATGCAGCCGTTGGGGTCGTCCTGCCGCTGGCAGATTCGCTCGTAGGCCGACGGGACGGCTCGCCCCTGAGCACCGTCAACGACTCCGCCACTCGACGCGAGCAGGGAGCGACGGTCATCTCGTTCAACTTCCTTGAACGCGACATCTAATTTCATGTCGAGCACAAGCTGCGTGACAGCTTGCTTGAAGGCATCGCGCCCTATCTCGACAGGGTCGGACTCAAGGGGCGTGTAGCTGATTGTCTTGCCGTATCCCGTGTTGAGGTTGACGACCCGAGTCGTAGCGCATCCGGCCGTCAGCAGCACCAGCACGGCTATTGCGAAAGCTCGCATGTGGCCCCCAGGTTCAGCCGCCAGCATCAGCAGCGATCCGCCACATACCAATCGGATCTGACAACCTCAAAAGCTCGCTAGAATTCGTGGCTATCGGTAGACATTTCCACCCCAGACGAACGCCCCATTGACAAGCGACATGCCTTGTCGGCAGCAGGTACGCGCCGAGCAGCTCGTTTCCCAGCCACCCGGACGGCCCTTCATTCAGTCCGGGGCCAGGGGGCGGCCCGCGCCGACCGCGATCGCCCGACAGTTACCCTCGCGCCCGCCCTTACGTGCATGCCAGGCCGGAGGGAGTGCTCGAAGGCGACGGTTAGGCCCGGGGTTCCCCACTCGTCGGCGACCTTCGCGGTGTCACGCCGTCGGGTTGGTAGGTGATCGAGCTGAACGCCTTCGGCTGGCGCAGCCTGAAGTCGCCCTTCACGATCGCGCGCACGGTCGTCTCGTCGTGGTCGGCGCGGGTGTCGTGCTCGGAGAGGATCAGATCCTCGTCGATCCCGTAGAGGAATTGACGCCAGTCGCACGAGAACGTGATCCGCGACACGGGTACGCGCGTGGTCATCACGAACGGGAAGCCACGAATCGTCCCCTTGTCGAGCATCTCCCCACGGAAGAGGAAGAGGCCCGACTCCTGGAGCTGCATCAGCGCGGTTGCCCGCGTCGGGTGGATGACCCACGCCGCAGTCCCCATGCGGACGTGAGCGGTCAGCGGCAGCTCTACCGCCTTGTCGATGCCGGCGAGGTAGGCGGCGGCGGTCGTGCCTGTCGAAGCGAACGAGTGCGCGGGGTCGAGCTGCACGAAGAGCCCCTTCGGCGCGGCACCCGTGCCGTCACCGTTGAAACCGGCGTCGTCGAGACCATCGGCCACGGTGGCGCGGATGTCCTCTCCGACGCCTGCGTCGCCGACCCCCGGCGTGCGCAGCAGGTCGTTGCTGATGTCCGTCAGCACCATGCCCTTGTGCGCCTTGAGCACGATCTTCCCGTACTTCGGCGCGCTCCTCGGGACGGTTTCCCCTTCGCCAACCCACTTGAAGACCGAAGTCCCCGTGTGCGTGCCCATGTGCAGCTCGCCGCGAAACGCCTGGGTTCGCACGCCGAGCTTGAGCAGGGCCGCGTCGGGCCGCAGGAACTCGATCACTTCGCCGCTCTGCTGGATGGGCACGAGCACGCCCGCCGAGTCGAACTTGCTGAGCTGAACCGCCTTCTGCACGTCGGCATTGCCGAAGCACTTCGCGGCGTCGATCAGCTCGGTCGCACTCGTGCGGCGACCCAAGGCGATGACGCTTTTCGTGAACGCGCCGAAGTTTGCGGCGCTCGCGTAGACACTGCTCTCGCGCGTCGCCCGGTCTGTACCCACGCGGCCGGGGGCGCTTCGAGCCGCCGCGCCTACCGCTCTCGTCGGCAACAGCACCGTGCTGACGACGTCCGACTTCGAGAACGCCGGCGTCGCGGCGGCGTTCAGCTACGCGGCGAACGCCACCGGCAACGTCACGTGTCTGAATCTCTACGTGGATGCGCAGACGACGGCCACCACGCTCCAGCTCGGCCTGTATGCGAATGGGAGCGGGACGCCCGGCACGCAGCTGCGCACCTGCACTGTCACGCCCGTCACCCCCGGGGCATGGAACGTCTGCACCATCACGTCACAGGCGGTGACGTCGGGCACGACGTACTGGCTGGCGGTCCTCGCGCCCACCGGCGACATCTACTGGCGTCACACCGGCGGCACTGGCTCCTACAAGGTCCAGCCAGGGCTGACGGCGCTGCCCGCCACCTGGTCCGGCACCGGCGGCTACCCGGGGAGCAACATGTCCGCCTACGCCGGCAACTGAGCCAGCCCCCGCCACCCGACGGCCCTTCACTCGGAACAGGGTGGAGGGCTCCGCCTCTACCCACGCGGACAGCGCGGCGCCTTGGAACTCGGGCGCCGCCGGCCTGGCGGGGACATCCTCTGGCAGCGGGCTGACTCCTACAGCGTATAGGCGGGAATGTGAGCCCGATGCGGCAGTCGTGCTCACGGGCGCTGGGCGATGCAGCCTTCGCCCAGCGCCTCTGGACTGCCTTCGTGCACCGGGCGTCATCCATGCCCACCTACGCTGGGTGGATCCATCCATCCATGACAGAGTGGGAGCCATCCGAATCCTCCTCTCGATCGCGTTCTGGACCTTCCTCGCGCTGTCCAGCGCGATGCTGTTCCTTGGAGCGCTCCTGCTGTGGGCGCTCACCCGCCCGTTTGACGCGAATGGGCGCGTGCTTCACCTGTACTCGTGCTTCTGGGCACAGCTGTATTTCTACGTGAACCCGATGTGGCACCTGCGGGTGGAGGGCCGCGAACGCCTGCCCTGGAAGGGCGCGGCGGTGCTGGTGGCCAACCACGAGTCACTGGGGGACATCCTGGTCCTCTTTGGCCTCTACCGGCCTTTCAAGTGGGTCTCCAAGGCGGAGAACTTCAAGCTGCCGCTCATCGGCTGGAACATGCAGCTCAACCGGTATGTGCCGCTCATCCGCGGAGACCGGGCGAGCATCATCCAGATGATGGCCGGGTGTGAGCGTTGGCTGTCGCGTGGCGTCCCCATCCTGATGTTTCCCGAAGGCACCCGCTCCAAGGATGGGGAGGTGAAGGCCTTCAAGGACGGTGCCTTCACGCTGTCCATCCAGCAGCGCTGCCCCATCATCCCCGTGGTCCTCACTGGCACCGCGCGGACCCTGCCCAAGCACGGGCTGGTCATCCAGCAGGCGGTCCACGCCCGGGTGCGCGTGCTGGAGCCCATCGACCCGGAGGGCTTCGCCGGGGACGTGCACGCCCTGCGCGACCACGTGCGCGATGTCATTGTCCGTGAGAAGGCGCGCATGGAAGCCGAGCGCTGAACGTCACGCAGCCGGGCCGAATTCTGTGAAAAGTGTGCCGGGCGGGTGACAGTTCCGGGGGACAGCGGTATTCGACATCCCGATATGGCCTCGCGGGCGACCGCCGTCACTGCGCGATGCATGGGGGACCCCTATGTTTCCTGAATCCGGGCTCTTCAATCTCACAGCCGTCGCGCTGACGACCGTCGCGACCCTGGCCTCCGCGGCCGGGGCGCCCGTCCCATCGCAGTCCGCCTTCTTCCTGACCCGGAGCGAGAACCGCAACCAGGTCCACTATGCCCTGCGCCTGGACGAGGCCTGCCGGCCCGTGGGGACGCATCCCGTGCAGGTGTACTGGCTCATGTTGGAGCGCGGGCCATCGGAGGTGGAGGAGCTGCTGGGGGTCGAGCAACCCGTGTATGGGCTGGAGGATCCGCAGCCGGTCGAAGCCACCGAGGATGGCTGGCGGGTCCGGGTTCGCCTGAAGGCCTTTCCCTCGCGCCCCGTCGACATCACCACCGCGCGGGTCGACGGCAAATGCCAGGTCCAGGCGTGGACGAAGCTGGGGAACAACGTCGCCCGGCTGGAGCACGTCTTCGTGAAGACGTCCTGGCCCTTCTCGGTCGACTTCGTGCGGCTGGATGGTGTGGGACCGGATGGGAAGCCGGTCCATGAGATGATCCGCCAGTGAAGTAGGACTCCCTGCGCTTCCTGTCCTATCGTCAGCGAATGACTCTCCTGGTGCAGTGTGAGTTTCGGGTGCTGCGGTCTGAAAACGAGCCGGAGTTCATCCGGTTGGCCCGGGCGTTGGCTTCCGCCGCTGCGGATGAGCCGGGAACGTTGCGTTATCAGTGGTTTGTCACACAGCGGCCGGGGCACTACACGATCCTCGAGGAGTACGTCGACGCTGACGCGGCCGAGACACACAACGGAAATGTGGGAGCACTGCTCGTCGAGCTCTTTTCCGTGGCCGAGCTGGTAGGGGTGTCGTTCTACGGCGAGCTCAACAAGTACCTGCGGGACTGGATCGCCGGCCGGGACGGCGTCTCGATCAATGTCCCGTTGTGACTCCAGCCTTCGAGTTGTGAGTTCAATGGCAACACGGCATGGTTGGTCAGTCGCTATCAGGACGTGCTCGCGGTCCTGGGGCCTCGTCGCGCGAGGAGGCGATGGCGGCCCTGGCCGGACTGGATGACGTCTTCCTGGCGCTGGTGGAGGCGAACCTGCGTGAGCCCACGGACACGCTCATCGGTCGCGTCGTGTCCGAGCAGGTGGCGACGGGCAAGCTGAGCGCCCCGGATGCCACCGCCATGTTCCGATCCGCTTCAAGAAGGATGAGAACCTGCTCGGCGTCCACGAACTGCTCGTCACCTGGTAGGCGCAACAGCCGGAACCGGCGGCGCACGAGGATGGCGTGCGCCGCCAGGTCCTTGCTTCAGTATCCCCAGGTCCCCGAGTTCCAGAGCGGGGTGACGCCGTCCTTGTCGTAGATGACGAGGTTGCCGTCGTCCTGCATGTGGGCCGACAGGGCCCCCTGGCCTGCGGTGTTCGACGTCCACAGGGCGCTCTGCCCGAACCAGAGGACCAGGTTCCCATCGTTCTGCAGGACGAGCGAGAACCGGCGGTCGTTCGACACCATGGACTGTCCCAGCCAGAGGCCCTGGCCGGCGACGAGGATGCTCGGGCCCACGCCCACGGCCTGCCAGGCGGCGGTCACGGAGGCGATGTCGGCCGCGCTGTACCCGAGCTGCTCGGCGGCCTGCTCCGTGGCCAGCTTTGCGTCGGCGAACGTGGCCATCGTCTTGCCAAGCAGCAGCACCGTGTTGGCCCGGTGGAAGACCTGGGCCGCCTTGGCGATGCCGATTCCGCGCACGGCGATGGAGGAGCGGCCCCGTGGGTGCTGGCCGCCCTGGGACAGCAGATAGAACGCCAGGTTCGGGATGCCCGAGCTGTAGTGGACGTCGGTGAACGGGCTGAAGGTCTGGTCGAAGTAGTCCAATGACTGCCCATCCCGCTGCGGGTCGTTCATGTAGCGGAGGGCATCGCCAGATGTGGCGGGGGTATAGATTTCCTCCGCGCACTTCCAGGTGTTGGCATTCACCACCTGCCCGTTGCGGTACCACTCGCACACACTGCCCATGATGTCGGACATCGACTCGTTCAGGGCACCGGGCTCGGCGAAGTACAACAGGTTGGAGGTGGAGATGGTGAGCCCATGGGTCACCTCATGCGCTGTCACGTCCAGCGCGTTGACCATGCTGCCGAACGTCACGCCGTCGCCGTCGCCGTACAGCATCTGATTCTTCGAGCCGCTCCACGCCGCGTTGGCGTAGCCGTAGCCATAGTGGACCGAGCTGACGAGCCTGGAGCCCGCGCCGTCGTAGGAATCGCGGTTGAAGAGGCTCTTGTAACAGTCGTAGGTCGTCCCCAGCAGGTCGTATGGAGGACGAGTGCGGCACCCAGGACCTCACGGCCATGTTTGCGCTGCACATAGACGAAGTGCCGGTCGCCCATGCCATCCGTGACGGCCCGCTGGAAGGCGAGCTCCGCGGGGTCCGCATGGAACACCTTGCTCACCGCCAGGAGGGAAGGGCGCAGCGCGCTGACCGCTGCCTCCTCGGTCCGCTCCTTCCCGCCGAGCCGGAGCTGGCCGAAGTTCCCATTCGCGAACGTGGGCACATGGCCCTCGTCGGCGCCCACCACCTGGAGTTCGGAAATCGTGACACCCAGGGATGCGTCCGGCTCGGCGCCGGTGCGCTTCTCGTGCTCTTCCATTCCCTGGCAGGCCGAAAGGCCGACCAGGGCGCCCAGGGTCGCGAGACCCCGAATCCGATGCGCGGTCATCCGTGGGCGGGTCGCGGAGTTGCTGTCTGCCGGGCCACCCCAATCCCAATTGCTTCTGCACGCCCCTGGGCGTCTGGGCCTGCAGCGCGCTGTGACGCGCTCGGGGGCCCACGGACTCGCCTCCTGCCAGCACGGCGCTGGCAAGAGGCGGTCACGGCACGGACATCAGTCGCTGACCCAGCAGAACCACTTGTTGAAGGGGACATCCTGGCAGTAACACTCCCCCAGAGCGCCATTGGCCCAATAACAGCTGTTCGACGTGTCATAGACACAGGGGCGGGTCTGGAGCGTCTCACAGCTGTTGACGAGCGCCGAGGAGTCCTGCCCGAGCGACTCTCCGCTCTCGGGACCCTCCGTCACTTCCGCGCCACCACAGCCCATTCCGAAGATGGAGACGACCGCGGCCATCGCGAGCCCACGAAGAAGCATGATGCCACTCCCTTTCGCTGAAGAAGCGCTTCAGTTGCTCAGGCAGACCCACTTGTTGGCGGGGATCTCCTGACAGAAGCACTCGCCAAAGGTGCCATTGGCCCACTGGCAGCCCGTCTCCGCCCCCGGAGTACAGCGGCGGGTCTGGAGCGTCTCACAGCTGCTGAGGGCCTCGGCGGAGACCTGACCGGACTGCGCACCGCTCTCGGCACCGTCCGTCACTTCCGCACCACCACAGCCCATCCCGAAGATGGAGACGACAGCGGCCATCACGAACCCACGAAGCAACATGTGACGCTCCTTTTCGCTGGTGAGGTGCTGATGCAACTGCGGACGAAAGGGTTGGTCAAGGTTTGCCTGGAAAGCCGCGATGTCATTGAAAAGCTATGCTCGGAGCGGTCTCAGCGTCTGAGATTGTGCTTCGTCCTCAGGCTCAGCAGAACGCCCGCGAGCAGCGCGGAGCCACCCAATAGCAAGCGCTGGGTGAGGGGCTCTCCGAGCAGCAGCACCGCGCCCACCGCCGCGATGACCGGGACGCACAGCTGCACCACCGCCGCGCGCGCGCTGCTCAGGTGGGGCAGCGCTGCGTACCAGAGGCTGTAGCCCACGCCCGAGGCGAGCGCGCCGGACGCGACCGCGAGCAGCAGCCCCTTCGGCGACGGGGGTGGGGCCGCCTCCAGGGCGAGGGAGAGCATCACGAGTGCCAGGGCCAGTGGCACGCTGCGCACGAAGTTGCCGGCCGTTGCCGCGAGCGGGTCCGTGCTCCCACGCCCTCGCAGGCTGTAGATGCCCCACGCCACGCCCGCCGCGGCCATGAGCCCCGCGCCGAGCGCATCCGGCGCGCTCGCTCCAGGAAGCGTGAGCCCCGCGAACCCCGCGAGTGCCACCGCGAGCCCCACCCACTCGAGCGCGCGCGGCCGCTCACCGCGCGCGAGCCCCGCCGTGAGCATGGTGAGCTGCACGCAGCCGAAGAGCAGCAGGGCGCCCACGCCCGCCCCGATGCGCACGTACGCGAAGCTGAAGCCGGCCGCGTACACGAAGAGCGCGAGCGCCGAGGCCCAGCTCCCATGCCCCGCCGCCCCTCGGCCGCCCCGCCGGAGCCGCAGCAGCAGCGCGAGCACCAGCGCTCCCGATGCAAGCCGCACCAGCGTGAACGAGCCCGCGTCGATGCCGCGCGCCGCGCCACCGGAGAGGGCCGCGCGGCACAGCAGCGAGTTCGCGGCGAAGCCCAGGAGGGCAAGCAGGGTGAGGAGGGGCGTGCTCACGCGGCACCGGACATAGCGGGCCGCGTGACGCGCGTCATGCCCCCTGGCATCACCTCCTGGCTGAAGTGTTCTCCCTCCCCAAGTCCGTAGGAGCAGGTTCACGTCGGCGCGCTCTGTCGACGAGCCCCGCCCCTCGGTGGCTGCTCACGCGCGAGCCGCTGCCTGCCTGCCCCCTTCCACAGCCCTGTGAGCGTCCGGTGGAGGCGGACGCCGTACGCGCAGCCAGGGAGCGCTTCCTCGCGAAGGTGCCGGCGCACGACGCCGCGAGACTCGACTTCTTGTGTGACGGGAAGATGCAGCCCGTCATGGCACCGGGCTTGAAACACGCCTTCCGCACGTTGGGGAGCGTGTAGGTGTGGTTTCTCTCCGATGCGCCTTGCCCGGGTCAGGGGCGCACCCGAAAATGCCGTCCCATGCGTTTAATCCTGATGGCAGTGCTGTGTGCCTCCGTGTTGGCGGGGTGCAAGAAGGACGACTCGAAGGCCGGAGCGCTGAACGTCACCATCGGCTACAGCGGCTTCACGCGCGGATGCGTCACGGTGACCGCCACGGACGCGGACAACGCGGGGAACACGAGCAGCCTCGACGTGGCGATCCCCGGCAAGACTCCGGGCACCGTGTCGGTGGCGGTGTACCGGAAGAAGGACTGGGGCCGCGTGCTGAGCGTGACGACGCAGCTGCACGAGGTCGACTGCTCGGGCCCCGTGGTGGGCGAGCCGCAGGAGCAGAGGGCTCAGGTTCCCGAGGAGGGCTCGCTGGACGTGGACTTCACCGTGAGGGCCATCGATGGGGATGGGGACGGCTACTTCAGCAGCGCCGACGCTGAAGGTGTCGTCAGCGGCACCGACTGCAGTGACGGGGACCCCGCCGTGAACCCCAGCGCCATGGAGGTTTGCAACGGGAAGGATGACAACTGCACCCTCGGCGAGACGGACGCGAACGACAAGAAGGTCTGGTTCGTGGATGCGGATGGGGACACCTACGGAAGCACTCGGGTGGAGAGCTGCACCCAGCCTGCCGGGGCCGTGGATAGAGGGGGGGACTGCAACGACAGCGATGGGCAGGTCCACCCGGATCGCGCGGAGTTCCGCTGCGATGGCAAGGATGACAACTGCAATGGCATGGACGACGAGGACTTCGACGTCGACGGTGATTGCAAGGATGAGCTCAAGTGCAATGGCAAGGTCGCGTGTGCCTCCACCCCGAGCCAGACGACCTGTGCGCGACTCCCGACCGAGAATCCGGTGGCCTGGTTCGTGGACGGCGACGGTGACGGTTTCAAGGGCCAGGACGTGGGGCCGGCCTGTGAGGCCCCCGTGGTTGGCGCTGTGACCCAATCCGAGGACTGCGATGAGAGCTCAACCTACGTCCGGAATGGGTTGGCGGAGGCCTGCGACCGGCTGGACAACAACTGCTCCGACGGCGTGGATGAGGGATGCGCTCCCCTCGAGTGGACGACGGGAGCGGGCGTTGGAGGAAATGCGGAAGTAACGGCCATCGCCCTTTACGACGAGGGGCGGAAGGCGTGGCTGGTCGGTCAGGACAAGCTCGTCCATTTCGACAGCACGACCAGTCCGACCCCCACGGTGACGTCGTTTACGAGACCTTCCTGCAAGGGGAACTGGAAGGCGGTGTGGGCGTCCGCGAGCGGGCGCGTCTTCGCCGTCGGTGATGGAGGGAGGATGACGACCCGGGGCCCCCTAACCACCGATCTGGAGTGTTACACGCCCACCGCGCCCGGCTCGACCGGCCAGACGACGTTGTATGGCATCACGGGGATCGAGCAGCCCACGGAACCCACTGTCTATGTGGTCTCGAACCAGGGCAAGACCTTCAAATGGGTGGAGCCCTACAACCGGCTCAACACGGATCTGACTGAGTTCGGCACTGTTCCCGACAACCTTCGTGCGGTCGCGAGCGCCGGTTCCGAGGACACCTTGCTGGCCGTGGGCGGGGATGCCAGTAACAAGGCAGTTGCCTACCGTTATGACACGGCAAGCTCCTCGTGGAAGCCGGACCCCCTGGGCGGATCCTTCGACGGATTCCTCAAGGGCATCCATGTCACGGATGGCCGCTTCGCCTACGCGGCAGGCGACAATGGGATGGTCTTCAAGAGGAGTGGAGGCGTCTGGACCTCCTTGCCTACCGCCTTCGAACCCAATGGAACCACGAAGGCCGCCATCCGGGACGTCCTTGCCTTCAGTGAGAAGGGCATCTACGTCGCCACCAGTGAAGGGAACATCCTCTTCTACAATGGCTCCGAGTGGAGCACCGCGTACCAAGGGCAAGCGACAACCCCGCTGTCCTCGCTGGATGGCCCTTCACCCACTCGCATCGTGGCCGCCGGAGCCGGTGGCACCGTGGTGGACTTCACGGCGCCGCCTGCGCCCTGAGCCATCCATGACCGGCTGGAATCGCGCGCCGAATCCATCGGCGCGCTTTTCCCCGGGCCCTGGTGCTGGACGAGGCGTCCGCTGACATCCTGGGGGCCGGCGCTCCCGGTCCCCGGGCTCAATCCCTGACTTTGCGGCCGCGCCAGAGCCGCAGCGTGGCGAGGAGCCCCAGCACCGTCAGGCCCCCTCCCGCCTGGGTGCAGCCGTTCTTGGACGGGCTGTGGAGGGGATCCTCATCCACGGGGTCTTCGACCACGTCAGTGCCCCCGTCGGCGCAGCGGAGCTCGAAGTCCACGCTCAGCGGCGGCAGCGTGAGGTCCGCGTGCTCCAGCGTTCCCCTGAGCGTGGCCTGATGGAGCCCGGGCGTGAGGCCCCGGTTGGGCGGCGGCGGGTTGTACGCCGTGCAGACGGTGTAGAGCGCCAGTAGCTGCCGGTTGTACTCGTACTTGTGGCTGTCCGGGTTGTCCTCGCCCGTCGAGCTCAGCCCGTGGTGATTGCTGAACGACCAGGGCTGGCCGTCCACCTCCACCTCCCAGCGCATCCAGGGCATGAACGGCACCAGCTCCGCCGAAGGGGTGAAGCGCAGTGTGGTGAAGTCCCCCTCCTGCGGACTGCCGCAGTTCGAGTCCCCGAACACGGAGAACACCCCGCGGCTCGGCGTGTCCACGCTCAGCGTGCCCAGGGTGGTGGGCAGGGGCCGTTCCGGGCCCGCGGTGAAGGTCGCGGACTGCGTCTGGGTCTCCTGGAACTGGCAGAGGCCCTTCGCCTCGATGCGGTACTGCGTGCCCGGTACGAGCGGCGCCTTCGGGACCACGACATGCGTCCTGCGCCCGCCATCCGCCAGCGTGAAGGGCACCTCCGTGCCATCCGCCCGGGTCAGCTTGAGGGTGGAGACATCCGTGTTCTCCACGAGCGGCGGCACCACCACCAACCCGGGGACGTTCGCGGGGACCGTCCCTCCGTCCTCGGGGAGCGGGAAGCGGACATCCACCAGGCAGTTGGGCGCGACACACGCGTCCGCCGACGAGGGAACGAGGGCCCCCATCGCCAGGAGGGCCATCCCTACCGCGCCACGTGTCCACGTATGTCCGTGCATTTGCTTCATCAGACACCGGAGCCCGGGAGCCTGGGACATTCCTCAGGGATGTTTCCCGCGTCGCCAGAGCTGGAGCGTGGCCAGGAGTCCGAACGCCGCGAGGCCTCCGCCCGCCTGGGAGCACCCCTCGTTCCGCGGAGCCTCGGGCTTGGGGCCGGCGTCAGGGGCTGGCCCGGGCTCGGGCTCGGGCTCTTTCTCGGGGCAGCTCAGCTCGAAGGAGACCTCCAGGGCGGGAAGCGGCGTGGGGGACTGTTCGAGCACCGGACGCAGCGTGGCCACATGTCTTCCGGGAGGCAGGCCCTGGTCGGTGGGGGGCGGCTGTTGCTGTGGGAACTCGCAGACCGAGTACACGGTGAGCAGTGCATGCGGGTACTGGAGCCGGTCCATGAAGCGGAGGGTGCCCGCCGGCTCCACCACGCCGTGCGGTGCGATGGCCCACTGCTGCCCATCCACCTCCAGCGTCCAGTGCACCCACGGCAGGAAGGGCACCAGCTCCGGCGAGGGCGTGAAGTCCAGCGTCACCTCGCTGCCCTCCACCTCTGTCGAACAGGAAGCGCCGCCATAGACGGGGAAGGACCCGCGCTGCTCGGGGCCGGCTTGCAGGGTCCCCGACGTCGCGGGGAGCGCGACCGCCGGGCCCGCGGTGAACGTCGTCACCGCGGTGTTCTCTTCCTCCGAAGCTCCCGGGCATACGCTGTGGCCCTCCAGCCGGTAGCCGGTCCCAGGTACGAGCGGCGCCGCCGGGACGAGGACCCCGCTTCCGCGAGGGCCTGACAGGAGCCGTGCCTCCACGTCGGCGCCGTCCTCCGTGCGCAGGCGCAGACTTCCGCTGTCGACGGGGGGCCATCCGGTCGACGCCATCACCAGCGCCGGCACGTTCGCGGGCACGACCGCGTCCGCCGGCATCGGGAAGTCGATCCATCGGGGGTAGCAGGGAGCGCCGCTGCACGCCTCCGCGGAAGGGGGCAGCACCATGCCCCCTGCGAGCAAGAACGTCCCCACGCCCAGGGCCTTCCATCCACGTGTCGTCATGGCCTTGAGACACGCGGGCCCGGCGGGTTGGGACAAGGCGTTCGCGGGAGGCGCCGGTTCGGATGGGACCGCGACCGTTCAGTGCACGGGGCCGACCGTCCGGCTCGAGGCGCCACGATGCGGCCCCGCCCACGGCCGAGACTGCCGGGCATGCGACGCAAACTCGTGCTGCTGGTGCTGGCCGTGGCGGTGTGGCTGCCCGCGCTCCACCTCCTGTTCCGGCCCCGCGACCGGGAAGCGCTGACGGCGGCGCTGGCCCTTCGCCAACGCGCGTTCTCGCTCCAGGAATCGAGCGCGGAGCGCGACGTGCTCCACCGCACGAATCCGGAGTGGGACCTGATGGTGCGCACCTTCTCCGTGCTGTCGTTCGCGAACCTCGCGCTGTCGGAGCCCGCGCGAAGGGCGGAACACCTGGCGGTCGTGGACGCGCTCATCGGCCGGACGCTGCGAGACGAACGGCGGGCGCACGAGGCCTTCTTCCTGCCCTACGTGCACGCGGGCCCCTTCAAGGACCCGGCCGGGCGCAGCCTCTTCGTGGACGGTGAGCTGGCGTTGATGCTCGCCGCACGCCAGATGGTGGAGAAGCGCGCGGACCAAGCGCCGCTCCTGCGCGAGCGCGTGGACCTCATCGCCGGACAGCTGGAGCGCGCGCCGGTGCTCGCGGCGGAGAGCTATCCGGATGAAGGCTGGACCTTCTGCAACACGGTGGCGCTCGCGGCGCTGCGCCTGTCGGACCGGGTGGACGGGCGGGACCATGGCGCGCTCCTGCGCCGGTGGGTGGCCTCCGCGCGGGAGAACCTGTCCGACCGTCGGACCGGTCTGCTCGTGTCCAGCTTCACCTACGACGGCGTGACGAAGGACGGGCCAGAGGGCTCCACGCTGTGGCTCGCGGCGCACATGCTCCAGGTGGTGGACGCGGACTTCGCGAGCGACCAATACCAGCGGGCCCGCGCCGCGCTCCTGGGGCAGGCGCTGGGCTTCGCGTGGGCAGGGGAGTGGCCCGAGGAGACAGCGGCGGTGCAGGACATCGACTCCGGGCCCACGATTCCGTGGGTGAACGCGAACGCAGGCTCCAGCGGGCTCGCCCTCGTGGGGGCGGCGGCGTTCGACGACGAAGAGGCGCTGGACGGGCTGCTCACGAGCCTCCACTTCGCGGCGTTCCCGGTGCACGACGACACCGGTTTGCGCTTCGCGGCGGGCAATCCGCTCGCGGACGCGGTGCTGCTGTACGCGCTCGTCGAAGGACCCCTCTGGCGTCTCGCGCGGGCGCCGCACCTGGAGGCGCACCGATGATGCGACATCCGTTCGTCCTTGCCGCGCTGGGCCTCGGCGCGCTCTTCCTGGCGCTGCACCTGGGCGGGGGGCGTCAGTCCGTGGGCGTGCTGTCCGGGACCGTCATGGGCGGCCCCGGGAGCATGGGCTTCGGCGTCCTCTACGCGCTGGCCTGGTTTGGCGCGGTGCTGGCCGCGCCGGTGCTGCTGCTGGCGGGGCTGGCGGACAGCCTGCTCGGCCGCGTCCGCCGTGCGAGGCGTTGAGCGCCGCTTCAGCGCCGGTACAGCGTGCCGCCCTTCATCACCAGGCGCACCTGGCGCACTGCGCGGATGTCCTGCGTGGGGTCGCCCTCCACGGCGACGAGGTCCGCGAAGAGCCCGGCCTTCACCTGTCCGACGCGGTCCTCCCAGTGCAGCATCCGCGCGTTGCCGGAGGTGGCGGCCTGGAGCGCCTGCGCGGGCGTCACGCCGCTGGCCACCAGCAGCTCCAGTTCGCGCGCGTTCTCCCCGTGCGTGAAGACGCCCGAGTCCCCGCCCACGCACAGGGGCACGCCCGCCGCCAGCGCGGCCTTGAGGCCCTCGCGTTTCTTCTTCGCGGACTCGGGCTCCGGGTCCACGCCGCGCTTCCAGCCGCGGTACTGGAGCATGGCGTCGCCCGCCGCCAGCGTGGGGCACAGGAACACGCCCCGCTGGGCCATCAGCTTCCAGACCTCCGGCGTGCCGGCGTCTCCGTGCTCGATGCTCTCCGCTCCGGCCAGCACCGCGCGCTTCATGCCCTCCGGCGTGCTGGCGTGCACGGCCACCGGACGCCCGCCGCTCTTCGCCGTCTCCACGATGAGGCGCAGCTCGTCCAGGGAGAAGGTGGGGAGCGCCTCGCCGCGCGGGCCCCAGCGGTAGTCGCCGTAGACCTTGATCCAATCCGCGCCGCGCCCCATCTGCCCGCGCACCGCGCGCGTGAGGCCGTCCACGCCGTCCGCCTCCTCCGCGCCCTGGGGCACCGTCCATTCGGACGCGAAGCCCTTGGGGCCGTAGCTGCCGGTGGCCACCAGCGCGCGCGTGGTGACGACCATGCGCGGGCCCGGGATGATGCCCTGGTCGATGGCCTGCTTCAGGCCCACGTCCGCGTCCGCCGCGCCCTCCGTGCCCAGGTCGCGCGTGGTGGTGAAGCCCGCCAGCAACGTCGCCTTCGCGTGGTTCGTGGCCCGCGCCACGCGCAGCGCCAGGGACTCCTTGAGCACCTGGTCGTTCCAGTTCGCCTCGTTGTACGGATGCAGGAACAGGTGCGAGTGGCCCTCGATGAGGCCGGGCAGCAGCGTCGCGCCGGGCAGGTCGATGACCTCCGCACCCTCCGGCGCCTTCACGCCCTGCGACGGTCCCGCCGCGACGATGCGCTCTCCGGTGACGACCACCACCCAGCCCGTGTGGGGCTTCGCGGTCGTGCCGTCGAAGACGCGCGCCGGGCGCAGCACGTAGGAGCGGGAAGGGGCCTGGGCCCGCGCGGACGCGGAGCCGAGGACCCCGGACAGGACGGTGGCGAGGAGCAGGGCGCGCATGTGGGGGCGCAGTCTGCGCGCGTCGCGCCGTCCGGGGCCATCGGTTCGTGGGGCAGGGCCTTCCGAGTGCTTTTCTTCGTGCACGACGTCAGCTGGCGCGGGTTCGTGCGTCAGGGGGGCGGCTTTCGAATGCCGCACCGTTCTGATGGGGGACCTTCATTGCATCGCTTGATTGTGCTCGCCGTGCTGCTGTGCGTCGCCTGTGGCGACAAGACCGACCCGCCCACCCACACTCCGGACGCGGGCCCGGAAGGCCCGGCCACCCTCATCGTCCATTCGGACTGGTGGGACTTCGTCGCCGGCCTTGGCGACATGCAGGGCATCACCGTCCTCCTGGGAGATGGCAGCCGCTTCCGTCAGCCGCTGGGCCGTGACGGCATCGCACGGTTCCATGACGCGGCCATCACCGGCCCCCAGGACATCACCGTCGTCATGGTGGGCGACGGCAAGGTGTGGGCCAGCACGACGCTGAACGTGGAGGGCACGGAGGTGTGGGTCCGCTCCGGCTTCGGCTTGCTCGCGGGCGGCTTCCAGGGCAGCCGGCAGGCCACGCTCACCGGGCGCGTGACGAACCTCTCGGGAAGACCGGCGCAGGTGCGCGTGGTGGGAGAGGGCTTCTCGGGCGTCGACAACACGGAGGCAGATGGCACCTTCAGCGTCGACGTCTGGAGCGAGACCGCCGGCCAGGTGGCGCTGTTCGTCACCGACAACACCGACCACAGCGGGCGGGTTTCCGCCGTGGGGCTGCTGCGGGACATCGCCGTGGGAGAGGGGCGGACCGTCAGCGGGCTGGTCATCCCCCTGGACCACCCGCTGGACCAGCGGCTGCCCGTGGAGGTGACGAACCTCCAGCCCTATGGGGCGCTGTCGGGCGTCACCGCCACCTTCTCGCTCGGGTCGGAGTACCTCTTCACCACGAGCACCCCCGGCGCCACGCCCATCGAGGTCCCGGCCATGGCCCGGACGCCGCCGTTCGACACCGTGGACGTCCGCTTGTCCGCGACGGCGGGCCGTGATGAGCGGATCTCCTCCGGGCGGATGGTCGTGAACGCGCCGCTGGCTGCTGGAGGTGTCACGTCGCTGGCCCTGCCCGCGCCCGTGACGCTCGCCTCGCCTTCGGTGGGCACGGAGGCGGCGCCCGGTTCCGGGCCGCGCTCCGGGCTGACGCTGCGCTGGAGCGCCGACCCCGCCATGCACAGCGTGACGGTTCGCATGATTCCCCAGCAGGCGCCCGAGCTCGACTGGTACGTCACCGCCCCCGCGACCGTGGGCAGCTTCACCCCTTTCATCCTCCCCGCGGAGGTGTCGCCGCTGCGGGAGCTGGGCGCGGGCCGCTACTTCGTGCAGTGGTCCTCCCGCTCCCTGGGGATGGGCCACGGCTACCAGGACCTCTACAAGGCAGTCCCCCCGGGGTTCGAACCGGACTCGTGGAGCTCGAACGCGTACGGCTACGTCGTCCTCCAGGACTGAGCGCGCACCCCCTTCCGCGTGCTGGCGCTACGGCGTCAGCGCGCGGAACACCTTGGTGTCGCCGTCGTAGTTGCCGGGGTTCCAGTACACCTTGTCCGCGCCGTCCCGGCCGTCGATGTCCGCGAAGAAGAAGTCCGTGTTCTCCGAGTTGCTGAAGCCCGTGTTGTCCATCACCGGGCTGCCCGCGAAGTTCGTGCCGGTGCTCGGGTAGATCTGCATCCGGCCCTCGCGGAAGCCCGGCCGCCAGAAGACCTTGTCCGCCTTGCCGTCGCCGTCCACGTCCGCGAAGTAGAAGCGGGACGTCTCCACGCCGCTGGTGCCTGACTCGTGCAGGAAGTGCAGCGTGAACGCCCCCGCGCCGGTGGAGCGGTACACGCGCGTGCGGCCCCCCTCCTGAGCCGGGTTCCAGAGGATGCGGTCCGCCTTGCCGTCGCCGTCCACGTCCGCGAAGTACACGCGGGTGCCGACGCTCGTGTTCGCTCCCGTGGTGCTCGTCACCGCGGCGCCGAAGGACACCGTGCCGTTGCACTTCGACACGAAGGTGTCGAAGGCGCCGGACTTCTGCGTGGGATTCCAGCGCACCAGGTCCGCGCACCCGTCGCCGGTGATGTCCGCGAAGAAGAAGCGCGTGGCGTCGCTGGTGCTCGCCGCCTGGGTGATGGCCACGCGGTCGCCGAAGGTGCCGTCGCACTTCGCGGGGTAGATGCGCACCTCGCCGTCCCCCAGGTTGGGGCGCCAGAGGACCTTGTCCGCGCACCCGTCGCCGGTGACGTCCGCGAAGAAGAAGCGCGTGGTGGCGACGCCGCTCGTCGCGCCCGTGTTCTTCACCGCCGTGGCGAAGCCGCCGTCGCACTTCGACTTCGCCACCCACGTTTCGCCCTCGCCCGCCGCGTAGTTCCAGGTGATGCGGTCCGCGCAGCCGTCACCGGTGACGTCCGCGAAGAACAGCTGCGTGCTGGTGGACGTGCCGCTCGGGGTGGGGGAGAGGGTGGAGCCCGCGTTGAAGATGGAGGGGCGAATCGTGGCGAGCACCGGGTAGTGGTCCGACGGCGTGAGGCCGCCGCTCTCCGTCCGGTCGATGGCGGGCGCGGACGAGGTGAGCGCGCCCCCGTTGTGGAAGATGTAGTCCAGCCGCTGGTACTTCGTGGACGTGGACCCGTTCCACGCGTTGTTGAACGTGGCGTCATCCACGCCCGTCACGCCGTCGAAGCGCGCGGTGCGGAACAGCCGGGCCCCGCCCTCCAGGTCCGCGATGGTCGTCTCCCCCGGCGTGGACTGGCCCTGCGCGTCGGAGTTGAAGTCCCCCATGGCGATGACCGGCAGGCCCCCGGGCTTCGTGGCCAGGAACGACGCCATCTGCTCGGCTTCCCGCAGCCGCCCCAGTGAGCACGCCGCCGCGTAGGCGAAGTGCGTGTTGGCCACGAAGTACACCTGGCCGGAGGCCAGGTCTCGCAGGCCCACCCAGGCAATCTTCTTGCCCTCCGCGTGGCTGAAGCACGTTTCGCTGGAGGCATAGGGATTCACGAGCGCCTCGTTGCCCTGGCCCACCTCCGGGGCAATCTCGAAGCGGCTCTTCTTGAAGAAGATGAGCTTCGGGCTGCCGCCACCCGGGTTGTAGACGCCGTAGGGCTTGTCCGCGCCCGTGAGCCCCGCGATGAGGTCCGCGGGGATGCTGGGGCCGCCCGAGGGCGCCTGGGCCTCCTGCACGCCGACGATGTCCGCGTTGTTCGCGAGGATGCGCTGGAGGACCGCCGCCTTGCGGTTGGGCCACGCGCGCACGCCCGTGTCCAGGGGACCGCGCACGTTGTACGTCATCACCCGGAACGCCTTGTGTCCCGTCGTCGCCAACGCTCGCGCCTGCCCGGGCTGCACGTCAGGGGAGGGCGGCGCGCTTCCGTCCGGCCCGCAGGCCAGCAGCGGAGTGAACACCGAGAGCAGCGCGGCGGCGCGCGCGAGATGGGGACGGAGGCATCGCATGGTTGCGATTATACATGGAAAACTAGAAATAGCTTAAATTCCTTCAATGTGCCGTCGCGGCGTGGATGGCTCACGGCGCACGAAAGGCCGCGTCCAGGAACCGGACGCGGCCTGGGCATGACTGCGATTGCGAGCTACTGGCGCACGACGCGCTTGAGCCGGAAGGGCGAGGGCGACTCGCTCATCGTGTAATAGGCCGTGCCGGTCGAGTCGTACTCGATGGCCTCGCCCTGGCCCTCCACGGTGTCCGTCAGGGAGACGGGCGTGGCGGCGAACGCGGTCTCGAAGGCCGCGCCGGCGGCGGCGCGGAACTCATACACCTTGCGATAGGTGCGCAGGATGAAGCGGTTGGCGCACGGGTGGATGGCGCCGGACGTGGCGGCGCCGTAGTTCGTGTCCGTGGTGGTGGGCAACGGGAGGTTGGCCACGAACACGAGCGTGCTCATGGTGCCCGGCGTGGGGAGCGGCTGGGGGAACTTGTAGACCTTGCTCGCGCCCGAATAGGACTTGGTGACGATGTAGATGTCGCCCGTGGTGGGGTGGACCATGATGGTCTCCGCGTCCTTGGGCGTGTCCGGGTACTGGAAGGGGAAGGCCTCGGCGGTGAGGTTTCCGCTCGTCTGGCCCGCGCCGATGTCGGGCTCCGGGATGCGGTAGACGGCGAAGGTGGACGGCGGCGTGGGGAAGTTGGCGCTCGAGCGGCCGATGTCGCCCATGTAGATGCACTGGCCGGCGGGGCACGGGCCGGTGGCGACGTCCTCCCAGTCCGCGGGCGTCACGTTGGACACGGTGAAGGTGCCCTTCGTGCTCGCGTCCGCGGTGCTGATGGCGACGATGGCGGTGGTGTCCTCGTTGTGCGCGTAGAGGACGCCCGGCGTGAGGCGGCTGGCGGCGATGCCGGACGGCTCCACCAGCGCGGTGGCCGTCACGGTGCCTTGGGTGGTGTACGCGGTGGCGAAGGTGTCTCCCACGGAGCAGGAGGCGGAGGTGTTGGCCGCGCGCAGCGCCACCACCTGCGCGGTGTTCGTCTCCGCGTAGGGGGAGGAGCCGTTGAACGAACCCTGCGCGCCCGCGGCGCCCAGGTCCTTGTGGGCCACGTTGTAGATGACGCCGGTGGACGAGGACACGAGGCAGGTGTCCACCGGCTCGGTGAAGCCCGCGGGCGGGACGATGGGGCTCGCCGGGCACGCGGAGCCGGTCCACAGCTGCGAGCCGAACCACACCGCGACGCCATTGGCCGTGCTGGTGGAGAGGGCGGGCGTGTTGAAGCTGGCGGTGAGGCCGTTCTTCTGGCCCGTCTGCGCGTCGATGGGGTTGGCCGTGTCCACGCCGGAGAACGCGGAGATGCTGCCGGCCATGTAGCTGGCGATGTCGATGGTGAACTCGTACGTGGACGGCTCGGAAGCGGTGGCGACCTTGTAGAAGATCCACGCCTTGAGCTGCGACGCGCTCTGGTCCGAGCGCACCAGCGTCCAGCCCGCGGGCGGCGTCGCCACCGCGGCCACGTTGTTGCGGTTGATGATGCGGGCCAGCAGCACGTCACCCACCGCCGTGCCCGCGGGCTTCGCGATGCTCAGCGAAGTGCGCGTGCTGCCGCCTGCCGTGGCGCTGCTCCGGTACGCGATGTTGGACACCGCCTGCCGGGCGGTCGCGACCTCCTGCTCGGGGAGGGAGGAAGCGTCCTGTTCCAGCGGCCCGCAGCCTGAGAGCGCGAGCAGGGACACCGAGCACAGCATGCGTGAAACATTCCGGTTGAAGAACGTCAAGGTCACTCCTGCCTGGGGGATGAGGCGAGTTGAAGCAGGAGGTTTTCGACAGGTCCCGGAAAGTGTTGCGGATTCCGTGCGCGGTGGCCGCTGAGTTGACTGTGATTGCAATCTTCCACGAGAGACCTTTCCTCGCGTGCGCGGGTGTGGAAGAGGGGAGGACATGAAGCGTCACGCTCCGGCCACCGAACGCAACCGCGAACCGCTCCTCGCCGTCCTCCGGGAGGTGCTGCCCACGGAGGGCACGTTGCTGGAGGTGGCGAGTGGCACCGGCCAGCACGCGGCCTTCTTCGCGAAGGCGTTCCCGGGCCTGACCTGGCAGCCGACGGACGGCGACCCGGCGGCGCTGGAGAGCATCGACGCGTGGCGCATGGAGGACGGGTTGGCCAACGTCCTGCCCGCGCGCTGGCTGGACGCGAGCTCGGACGCATGGCCGGTGGAGCACGCGGACGCCATGCTCTGCGTGAACATGATCCACATCGCGCCGTGGGCGGCCTGCCAGGGATTGATGCGGGGCGCGGCGCGGGTGCTGCGCCCGGGCGGACGGCTGGTGCTGTACGGCCCCTACTTCGTGGAGGGGAAGGAGCCCGCGCCGAGCAACCTCGCCTTCGACGAGTCGCTCCGCGCACGCGACCCATCCTGGGGCGTGCGCGAGCTGGGCGCGGTGACCGCCGAGGCTGCGCGCCACGGGCTCCAGCGCGAGCGCGTGGTGGAGATGCCGAGCAACAACCTCACGGTGGTGTTCCGCCGGTAGGGCCTCCACCGGGACGGCGTTCGTCACGCCGTCCCGGCGCGTGGGCTACATGCCGGGGCAGAGGCCACCCTTCAGCTGACGGGCGGTCTCGTGGACCTCGTCGATGAGCTGGCGCTTCTGCATCTGGTCCTGCGCGGAGTAGGTGATGGTGATGCCCTGCGGTGTGTCCGTGGCCACGGCCTGGGCGGGGACGGTGGGCGCCCCGGCCATGCCCTGGGCGCCACCTCCGCCGGTGGCGCTCTCGTCGAGGCCATCCTGGATCTCCATGGAGCTGTCGCCCAGGTCCTCCGCTCGCGCCATGCCCATGGGCGTCTCCTCGCTGGAGCCCTTGGATTGCTCTTTCAGCATCCGCCGGGCGCGCGTCTGGAGGTCTGACACCTGCGACGGGTCGGACGTGGTGAACATGAGCGCCACGCCGTCGGACGTGTCCTGCGTCTGGACCTGCGCGCCCGGGACCGACATGGGGCAGCGCTGGTCCCCCGTGGATGACATCGCGGTGGCGGACATCGGCTCCTTGGACTCCGCCTTGTTCATCCCCTTCTTGGAACAACCCGCGGAGAAACAAAGCGCCGTGGTCGCGGCGAGCATCAGCGGCAGTCGGGACATGGGCATGGTGTGCCTCCTCTGTCGTGGGTTCGTCGTGCGGCAAGGTGGAGAGGCGTCCCTGTCCTCGCAACACGTCCTCCACGCCGCCTTGCCTGAAGGCCCCACCCCGGGGATGGACAGCTCCATCGCGGAGCCGACACGGGCCTGCGAGCCTCAGTCCCGCTTCGTCATGTCGAACAGCGCGCGAGCCTGCGGCCCCAGGAACCCGTCGAACCCTCCCGAGCGCTGGGCGATTTCAAAGTACGCATACGGCCATGCGCGCGTGCCACCCCCCCGGAGCGTCAGGGGCAGTGGGGCCGCGTGCGTGGCCGTCTGCCGGAGTGAAGTGCCGGGCGCGCCCTCGATGTCCGCCTTCATGGGCACGCCCGCTTCGCGCATGCGCCGCTGCCACGCCTCCACGTCGTCCACCGCGCCGGTGAAGTGATTCACCTTGCGGCCGAAGGCCAGCAGCCACGCGCCGTACTGCGTCTCCTTCTCCAGCTCCAGCAGCGCGGCCTCGTCCGGCGGCGGCGGCGCCGTGAACCACGCCGCGAGCGCCTCCACGTCCTCCGGCGGCGGCGGATCCACCGGCAGCGCGGCGAGCAGCTCGCGGGCGCGCGGCGACAGCTCCTCCTGCTTCAGCTCGGACAGGAAGACGCGCGGCAGGCCGTCCGGATGCGACAGGTAGATGGCGGACAGGTGCGCGTCCGGGAACGTGTACGCGCCAGCCGGCTTCCACCCGAACCGCTCGAACACGCGGGAGAAGAGGGCAATGCCCCCCTCTGGCCGCGCGAGGGTGCGGAACGCGACGTGGTCGTTGCGGAAGTGTCCCCCGGACAGCGTCACGAAGGTGCGCGCGAAGGGGACTTCAGAGGCGTAGCGCTCCCACAGCAGGTCCAAGAGCCGCGAGGCGTCGGAAGCGGAGGTCGTCATGCCCGGCAGTCTACGCCGCGCTCCCCGGGGCTTTGAGCGCCATCCGTGAACCGTATTAACAAGCGGAAGCCCGTTCAGGGTGGAAACGCTGATTACACGGAGATTGACGATGAACGTGATGAAGACGGGGCTGCTGGCCCTGGTGTCCGGACTGCTGCTGGCGTGCGGAGGGGCGGTGGAGACGGAGACCGCCGTGCCCGAGCTGGCGCG
This sequence comes from Corallococcus sp. CA054B, assembly GCF_003611625.1. NCBI lineage: Bacteria > Pseudomonadati > Myxococcota > Myxococcia > Myxococcales > Myxococcaceae > Corallococcus > Corallococcus sp. CA054B. The sequence continues at coordinate 38,438 of NZ_RAVY01000021.1, read as the reverse complement.
TCAGGAGAAGGCCCTGTGCGGCACATGCGGCGACTCCATCTGCGACCCCGCGACGGAGAATGCCTTCAACTGCCCGTGGGACTGTAGCCCCGGGCCCACCTGTGGTGACTCCGTGTGTTGCGACGGGGAGACGCCTTCCAACTGTGCGCAGGACTGCCCGTACATGTCTGACATCTGCTACGTGACGCCCATGGGGTTCGCGTCCGCGTCCGCCGCCGGCCTGTGCGCCTTCTGCGGTGACAGCTACTGCGACTCCAGCGCGGAGAACGCCTTCAACTGCCCGGAGGACTGCGGCATCCCCGGCGGCTACTGCGGTGACAGCTATTGCAACTTCCACACGGAGACCAGCTACAACTGCCCGCGGGACTGCGGCAGCCCCACCGGCTACTGCGGCGATTACACCTGCGACCCCGCGACGGAGAATGCCTTCAACTGCCCGGTGGACTGTGGCTTCGGGCCTGTCTGCGGGGACAGCGTGTGCTGCGACGGGGAGACGCCGTCCAGCTGCCCGCAGGACTGCCCCTACCTGTCTGACATCTGCTACGTGACGCCGGTGCCTTGACCCGTGGGGCACGCGGTGGACTTCAGCGCAGCTCCACGGTGAGCCCGCCGAAGGTCATCGCTTCCAGGTGACCGTTGTCTCCGGAGTGCGTCATCGGCGCCTCCGCGAGCCCCACCGCCACCAGCGAGTCCCCGTCCGCGTCCACGCCCAGCAGGTGGAAATGGCGGCCCTGTCCCTCGGGGCCGGGCCGCCGCGTGCGCACCGTCTGGCCGTCAGGGGACGCGAGCGCGAGCAGGGCGCCGGAGCCGCGTGAGATGCTCATCCCGCCGTACCACCGGTCCCAGCCGGACGCGCCCACGGCGGCCAGTCCCGCGTCCGTCCAGCGCAGCGCGGAGAAGTGGTCCGCGCGGCCCGTGTCCACGCGGTGCTCGAAGCGCAGGGCGCCCGAGTCGAGCGACAGCACGCCCAGGTAGCCGTCGTAGGGCGTCATCCGCTGCGCGGACACGGTGAGCCGGCGGGTGTCCCGCCCTTCCTCGTCCCGCGTCGTCTCCAGCACGAAGGTGCGTCCAGCGGCCCGCCGCACCTTGAGGCCCCCGAAGTTCGCGCGTGGCTGCGTCTGGGAGGACAGCGTGCCCTGCTCGAACGCCCGGGCTCCGCGCAGTCCGAGCCCTCACACGGGGATTCAGCCCCGTCCGTCCCGTGGCAGGCGGCGGCGCACCACGACAGCAGGGCGCCCAGCAGGGACCGCGTCCGGCGGAGGTCCATGACTCGCATGCCTTCTCATACGGAGGCACGCGGCCCGGCGGGTCGTGCCCACCGGGGCCATGCCTCCGCGGCCCTCCGGATAGGATGAAGGCCATGTCCCTTCCGCCGCGCGTCGTGCTGCCGCTATGGGCCTGCGCCTGCTGCGCTTCGTCCTGCCTCCTGCTGGAAGACCTCCCCAGGGTCCGGGGGGAGTGCCGGGGGGACGCATCAGGGCCGGCGCGTGCGGTGGCCCCTCGAGGAGCAGTCCTCGCTGGTGCACCGCTCCTTTCAGGGCGAGCTGCCGGGCACCTTCGACGTGCCGGAGGCTTCCGAGGAATGACGCGGTGGGACTGACGGGACGGGTGGGGGCCCTGGTTAGATGGGCAGATGGTCCGACCCTTGTTCCGCACCGCGCTGCCGCTGCTGGCCTGCGTCCTGTCCACCACCGCCTGTGATTCCGTGCCCAAGCCCGAGGGCGAATGCCGGGGCCCGTACGGCGCCCAGAGCATCGGTTGGCCCATCGAGAACAACTCGATGATGTCCGCGTACGTCCACTACGACGGGACCCGGGGAACGCAGCTCCACCTGGCGTACACGCCGAACGGTGCCCCCGAGCTCTCGCTCTTCGGCGTGGACATCGTGATCCCGGGAGAGCCCACGGTGAGCGGAGGGGCGTGGACCCTGAAGCTCCTGCGGCAGGGAGACGTGCTCGTGGCGGAAGACACGTCCCGGGTCCGCGAGTGGGGCGCGTTCATCGCGCCGGGCCAGGAGGGCTATCCCTCCGTCACCGGCGTCCCGGTGGAAGGAGCGCTGACGTTGGAGCGGCTGGTTCAGGACGACGGCCAGGCCCAGGGGCGCTTCGTCTACCACTACGAGGACGGCGGCGAGCTGACGTGCACCTTCAACATCACCGACCGGCTCTACACCGAAGACGGCGATTGGTTGGACGGTGTTGGCGGGGACGACGACGATGACGACGACTGAGCTGCGCGCCCAGGGCTGGTAGTCTCAAAGCCATGGGCGTCCACGACTACCGATGCAGTGTCTGCGGTCCCCCCTCGTCGTTCGAGTGCGGTGAGACGACAGGCAAGGAGTGCGAGGAGGAGGGCTTCGGCAATGACGAGGCCCTCCTGGACCTGTTCTTCTTCGCCGCCGACGAGGCGCCCGAGGACGCGGACGCCTTCGAGGAAGCCCGGAGCCGCGCCAGACGCACGCGGACGCAGGCCTTCGGCTACGACTGGGGCGAGTGGGAGTTCGTCCCCAGCCTCAACTACCGGCAGCTGCTCATGGACGACGATGACGCCACGGGTGTCTGGCGCATCGAGCCGTACGACGAGGACCTGAGCGACGGCAGCCCTGTCTCGCTGGAGATTCCAGAGGGCGAGCGCGTCTGGGTGGTCAACTACTGCCCCGTCTGCCATCCGCTGTTCGCCGAAGGCAAGGCGCCCCAGGACGAGCCCTGTCTGGAATACCTCCGGGCCATTGCAGAGAACCTGGACCTGGACTTCGACGGCGTGAAGGGCAGCGCGGACAAGCCCGCCTTCATCGCCACCGTGCGGGAGCGCGTCGCCCGGAGGCGGCCCGTGGCCCGCTGAACGCTTCAGCTGGCGGAGGCCCGCGCGTCGGTGAAGCGCATGCCGTCCGGCAGGTTGGCGACCCAGGTGGTGACCTCTTCCAGGTGGAGCGTCTCCTCGCGAAGGACCTCGCGGAAGGCGCCCGCCAGGTCGGGCGGTCCCAGCTCCTGGGCCAGGTCCACGAGCATCGCCCAGCCCGCGTTGTTGAGGATTTCGGAGATGAGGACCGCGCGCAGCGCGTCCGGGAGCGTGGCGCACGGGTCGTCCACGGCCCGCAGCAGCCCATGCGGGCGTGGATCCGCGCTGTCCCCGTGCGCCGTCAGCTGGGGCGCGTCCACGCCGAGCTGGTAGATGCACTCGCGGATGAGGTTCAGGTGGTCCAATTCCTGGTTGTGCAGCTCCACCAGCCTCTCCGGCGTGGGGCCTCCCGGGTAGCTGCCCAGGGCATGCGTCTTCACCAGCAGGCCCGCGTAGAGCCGTGAGCTGGTCCGCTCGAAGGCGAGCCGCTCCCGCAGCTGGGCGATGAAGAGCAGGGGCGCGGGGCCCTCCACGGCCTGGAGCGCGTGGCCCACCATCTCCTGGAAGTCCGGCAGGTGCAGCTCGCCCAGGTGCCCCGCGATGCGCATGAGGTGCACCCGCAGGAACCGCACGGCGCTACCCGAGGGGGGCAGGGCGGAGTCCCGGAGCGGCTCCTCGCGGGCCACCTGCTCCAGCTCCTCGGCGGTGAGCTGTGCCGCCACGTGCTTCAGTCCCCAGTCTCCGCCTTCTCCAGATGACATCGCGCCCCTCCCACCAGGGATGCCTTCCGGGGCGATGGCCCCGGAAGGGGGCACAACGTGGAAACGACGTGCCGGGTCTGCCATCGTCCCTGGGGACTAGCGCGCCGCGGCCGGAGCGGAGGCGAGCGACTCCCGCAGCCTCGCGATGTCACGCGAAGGTGGTGCACCGAACATCCTGCTGTACTCGCGGCTGAACTGGGACGGGCTCTCGTAGCCCACGGAGTGGCCGGCCATGGCCGCGTCCATGGCCTGGGCCAGCATCAGGCGGCGGGCCTCCTGGAGCCGCAGCTGCTTCTGGTACTGCAGCGGGCTCATCGCGGTGACGGACTTGAAGTGGTGGTGGAGCGCGGACGGGCTCATGTGGACGGCGCGCGCCAGCCGCTCGATGCGCAGCGGCGCGGCGTAGTGCTCCTTGAGCCAGTGGATGGCGCGGGTGACGGACTCGCGGCGGCTGTCCGCCACGGCGATGCGCCGCAGCCGTTCGGAGTTCTCCCCGGACAGCAGGCGGTAGAGGATTTCGCGGATGACGAGCGGCGCGAGCACGGGGATGTCGCGCGGCGTGTCCAGAAGCCGCACCAGCCGCGCCGTCGCATCCAGCAGCGGCGCCCCCACGGGCCCGAGCGCCAGGCCCCGGACCATGTCCGTGGGGCCGGGAGCCTCCAGCGCCGCCTCCATCATCAGGCTGCCCAGCTGCCCCGGCTCCAGGTCCAACCGGAAGCAGAGGTAGGGCGCGTCGGGCGAGGCCTCCACCACCTGCCCCGTGACGGGCAGGTCCACGGACGCGACGAGGCACTGGTCCGGGCCATAGACATACAGCTCGTCGCCCAGGAGCACCTGCTTGCGGCCCCGCGCCACGATGCACAGCGCCGGCTCTTGCAGCGCGTGCAGGGGCGTGGAGGGCTGGGAGGCGCGGATGAGCACCATGCGGGGGATGGCGGTGGCATGGATGCCGTCCGCGGGCGTGTGGCGCTCCAGGAGGGTCGCCAGCTCGGACAGGTGCGGGCTCAGGTCGGTCGGCATGCGCGTTCGTTCTAACTCCTGCTGGGGATGGGCGCTCGTGCAGGAATGGGCAAGAGTCCGCGAGCATCCGGATACCGCCATCCCCACGCTCCTTGAGAGGGTGCAGTCATCCCCGGCGCGCTTCCCGTGCCGGGCCCAAGAGCGAGGACGAACGCGATGACGACGGACATCCAGGGCAAGGTGGTGGCCATCACGGGCGCGAGCAGCGGCATTGGCGAGGCGACGGCCCGCCTGCTCGCCAGCCAGGGGGCGAAGGTGGTGATGGGGGCGCGCCGGACGGACCGGCTGGAGGCGCTGACGGGCGAATTGAGGACGAAGGGCGGCGAGGTGCGCTACCGGCCGCTGGACGTGACGAAGCGCGAGGACGTGGAGGGCTTCGTGGACTTCACGCTGAAGGAGCTCGGGCGGCTGGACGTGCTCATCAACAACGCCGGGGTGATGCCGCTGTCCAAGCTGGAGGAGCTGAAGGTGGACGAGTGGAACCGGATGATCGACGTGAACATCCGGGGCGTGCTGCACGGCATCGCCGCGGGGCTGCCGGTGATGAAGCGCCAGAAGTCGGGGCAGTTCATCAACCTGTCTTCCATTGGCGGGCACGCGGTGAGCCCGACGGCGGCGGTGTACTGCGCCACGAAGTTCGCGGTGATGGCCATCTCCGAAGGGCTGCGCCAGGAGGTGGGCGCGGACATCCGGGTGACGGTGATTTCGCCGGGAGTCACCCAGTCGGAGCTGGCGGAGAGCATCAGCGACCCGGCGTCGCGCGAGTACATGCGCGAGTTCCGCAAGGACGCCATCCCGGCGGACGCCATCGCCCGCGCCATCCGCTACGCCATCAGCCAGCCCGCGGACGTGGACGTGAGTGAGATCATCATCCGCCCCACGTCGAGTCCGTATTGAGAATGGATTGGCGGGGCGTCAGTCATCGCATAGGGTGGGCGTCCTCCTGAGGGGGAGCCCATTCCATGCCTGTCTTGAGACGCTCTTTGTCTGTCTTCATGCTCGGCGCCTGTCTGCTCACGCTGAGCGCCTGTGATTCCAAGGGCGACCCGACGCCCGACGCGGGTTCGACGGAACAGCCGCCGCCCGTCATCCCGGAAGGCCACACCCTGGTGACGCCGTCCGAGACGGAGGTCCACTCCCATCCCTGGGAGGGCGTGGAGACGCCGCGCCGGTTCGCCTTCGTGGCCCAGGCCGGGCACCACTACGACTTCGTCGTCGAGCCCGGCAGTGATGGCTACATCCTGGAGATGCGGGATGGCGCAGGGGCGTCGCTCGACTACGGCTACCCGAGCCGGCGCGTCAGCGACATCCCCTATCCGTGGCACTGGTCCGGGCTTGCAGGGGGCTCCGTCTACACGGTGGAGGTCCGGTGGTACTCCGAATACTCCGAGGCCCCCGTGGCGCCCTTCATCTTCCGCCTCGTGGACATGGGCCCGGACGACCATGGCGACCTGGTCGCCACGGCGACGCCCTGGACGCCTTCGGCGCAGGTTCTGGTGGGTCGCGGTGAGCACTGGGGAGAACGGGATCTGCTCTCCTTCCAGACCGTGGTGGGCAACGTCTACGCGCTCGATTGCACCTTCCCCACGCCCTACTGGGAGCTCTCCATCATCAACGCTCGCGGGCAGCGCTACGGCGCCACGGACAACACCACCTTCGAGGAGACCCAGGCCGCTACGGCCTTCAAATCTCCCGGGGGCATGTTCTACGCATCCATCAAGGACCAGCAGGACAACACCACGACCCAACCGTACACCTGCGTCTTGAGCGACAAGGGCGCGGAGGACCACGGGGACACCCTGGCGACCGCCACCGTGCTCGCGGCAGGCACTGCGTCCGTCCAGGCGAAGTTCGAAATGCTCGGGGACACGGATGTCTTCGCCCTGGGCGTCGTGGCCGGTCATTCCTACCAGGTGTCGTGCACCATCGGCGGAGGGAAGAGCTGCGAGGTGCGCAATGCCGTACCGGGCGGCGAGCTCACCGGCTCGCCGGGGGACCACACGAGGACCACCTTCAAGGCGTCGCAGGCAACGCACTTCGTGAGCGTGCACAGCAGCTTCGCCGTGCCGGTGCGTTGGGTGGAGGGGAACTACACCCTCCAGATTGAAGACCTGGGCACGACCGGGCCCTGATGGACCCACGCCGCGGTCCCGGGACACCTGCCCGGGACCGCGGCGTTTGCATCACATGTTGCGCCGGTACTGGCCGCCCACCTCGTACAGCGCGCGGGACAGCTGGCCCAGCGTGCAGACCTTGCAGGCGTCCATCAGCGCGCCGAACACGTTGCCGTTGTCCAGGGCCGCGCGGCGCACCGCCTCCAGGGCCGCGGGCGCCGTCTTCGCGTTGCGCTTCCAGAAGGCGTCACGCGCGGTGATGGCGTAGTCCTTCTCCTCCTTCGTCGCGCGGATGACCTCCGGCGGCGTCACCGTGGGGGAGCCCTTCGGATCCAGGAAGGTGTTCACCCCGATGATGGGCAGCGTCCCGTCGTGCTTGAGCGTCTCGTAGTAGAGCGACTCCTCCTGAATCTTGGAGCGCTGGTACATGCGCTCCATCGCGCCCAGCACGCCGCCGCGCTCGGAGATGGCGCGGAACTCGTTGAGCACCGCCGCCTCCACCAGGTCCGTCAGCTCCTCGATGATGAACGAGCCCTGGTTGGGGTTCTCGTTCTTCGACAGGCCGAACTCCTTGTTGATGACCAGCTGGATGGCCAGCGCGCGCCGCACGCTCTCCTCCGTGGGCGTGGTGATGGCCTCGTCGTAGGCGTTCGTGTGCAACGAATTGCAGTTGTCGTTGAGCGCCAGCAACGCCTGCAGCGTGGTGCGGATGTCGTTGAAGGCAATCTCCTGCGCGTGCAGGGACCGGCCGGACGTCTGGATGTGATACTTCAGCTTCTGCGACCGGTCGTTGCCGCCGTACTTGTCCCGGATGGCCTTGGCCCAGATGCGGCGGGCCACGCGCCCCAGCACCGCGTATTCCGGGTCCATGCCGTTGGAGAAGAAGAACGACAGGTTGGGCGCGAAGTCGTCGATGTGCATCCCTCGCGACAGGTAGTACTCGACGAAGGTGAAGCCGTTGGCCAGCGTGAAGGCCAGCTGGGAGATGGGGTTCGCCCCGGCCTCCGCGATGTGGTACCCGGAGATGGACACCGAGTAGAAGTTCCGCACCTTCTGGTCGATGAAGTACTGCTGGATGTCGCCCATCACGCGCAGGGCGAACTCCGTGGAGAAGATGCAGGTGTTCTGCGCCTGGTCCTCCTTGAGGATGTCCGCCTGCACCGTGCCGCGCACCGCCTGGAGCGTGGACGCGCGGATCTTCGCGTAGACGTCCGCCGGCAGGACTTCGTCACCCGACACGCCCAGCAAGAGCAGGCCCAGCCCGTCGTTGCCCTGGGGCAATTCGCCCTGGTAGCGCGGACGCGGCAGGCCGCGCTCCTGGTAGAGCGCTTCGATCTTCTTCTCGACCTCCTCCACCTTGCCGTTGGCGCGGATCCACTTCTCGCACTGCTGATCCACCGCGGCGTTGAGGAAGAAGCCCAGCAGCATGGGCGCCGGGCCGTTGATGGTCATGGACACGGACGTGGACGGGTCCGCCAGGTCGAAGCCGGAGTAGAGCTTCTTCGCGTCGTCCACGTTCGCGATGGACACGCCCGAGTTGCCCACCTTGCCGTAGATGTCCGGCCGGTGGTCCGGGTCCTCGCCGTACAGCGTCACCGAGTCGAACGCCGTGGACAGGCGCTTCGCCGGCAGGCCGCGCGACACGTAGTGGAAGCGCTTGTTGGTGCGCTCCGGGCCGCCCTCGCCCGCGAACATGCGCGCGGGGTCCTCGCCCTCGCGCTTGAGCGGGAAGACGCCCGCCGTGAACGGGAAGGCGCCCGGCGCGTTCTCCCGCAGCAGCCACGTCAGGATGTCGCCCCAGTCCTCATACTTGGGCAGGGCAATCTTGGGCACGCGCAGGTGCGACAGCGTCTCCGAGATGAGGTCCAGCTCGATGACCTTGTCGCGCACCTGGAACTGGTACTTGGACGCGGCGTAGCGCTTCTTCGTCGCGGGCCACTCGGCCAGCAGGCGCCGGCAGTCCGCGTGCAGGCGGCTCTCCAGGTCCTGGTACAGCGCCACCAGGTCACCCAGGTACGCGGGCTCGCCCTCCACGCGCTCCGTCACCTGCACCACGTCGTCCGCGCTCTTCGGCTCGACGATTTCCAGCTTCTTCTTCCCCACGTTCTGGCGCAGGGCCTGGATGGTGCCGTGCAACTGGTACATGCGCCGGGCGATGGCGGCCTGGGCGCGCGCGAAGCCGTCGTAGCCCTCGCAGGCTTCGACAATCTCGGCCAGGTAGCGCGTGCGGTCCGGGGGGATGATCCACTTCTTCTCGCTCATGCCGGGCGTGAGGGAGAACCGGCTGTCCAGCTTCGCGCCCGTCTTCTTCACCAGCGCGTCGATGATGGCCCGGTACAGCGTGTTCATGCCCGGGTCGTTGAACTGCGACGCGATGGTCCCGTACACGGGCACCGAGTCATCAGCCAGGGTGAAGGCGTTGTGGTTGCGCTTCCACTGCTTCTTCACGTCGCGCAGCGCGTCCAGCGACCCGCGCTTGTCGAACTTGTTGATGGCGATGACGTCCGCGAAGTCGAGCATGTCGATCTTCTCGAGCTGCGTCGCCGCGCCGTACTCGGCCGTCATCACGTAGAGCGCCACGTCCGAGTGCTCGGTGATTTCCGTGTCCGACTGACCGATGCCGGAGGTCTCCACCACGATGAGGTCGAAGCCCGCCGCCTTGCAGACCTCAATCGAGTGGGCGACGTGCCGGGACAGGGCCAGGTTGCTCTGGCGGGTGGCCATCGAGCGCATGTAGACGCGCGGGTTGTCGATGGCGTTCATGCGGATGCGGTCGCCCAGGAGCGCGCCGCCGGACTTGCGCTTGGACGGGTCCACGGAGAGCACCGCCAGCGTCTTGTCCGGGAAGTCCGCCAGGAAGCGGCGCACCAGCTCGTCCACCAGGCTGGACTTGCCGGCGCCGCCCGTGCCGGTGATGCCCAGCACGGGCACCCGGGGGGCGTCCGCGACGGCGGTCTTCAGCGCGGCGCGCAGCTCTTCTCCGGCGTCCGCGAAGTTCTCCGCGATGGTGATGAGCGACGCGATGCGCTCCGGCTCGCGGGGCAGCGGTTCCTTGAGCAGGCCCTTGAAGTCGGACGGGCGCTTCTCGAAGTCACATTGGGAGATGAGGTCGTCGATCATCCCCTGCAGGCCCATGGCGCGGCCGTCGTCCGGGGAATAGATGCGCGCGACGCCGTACTTGTGCAGCTCGTCGATTTCGGTGGGGAGGATGGTGCCGCCGCCGCCGCCGAACACCTTGATGTTCGCGCCGCGCTCGCGCAGCAGGTCAATCATGTACTTGAAGTACTCGACGTGGCCGCCCTGGTAGGACGTGAGGGCGATGCCCTGGGCGTCTTCCTGGATGGCGCAGTCGACGATCTCCGCCACGGACCGGTTGTGGCCCAGGTGGATGATCTCCGCGCCGGAGGACTGCATCAGGCGGCGCATCACGTTGATGGCCGCGTCGTGTCCGTCAAAGAGGCTGGCGGCCGTGACGATGCGGACGTGGTGCTGGGGCCGGTACGGCTGGGGAGCGGTGGTCGGTTGGGGGTGTCGCACGGGCGTACACTAGGAGTGCGGTGCAGGCCCGGCAAGCGATTGAGACAGGCGTTGGCCGTTGGACGACGCGGCTTGTCACGCCTGCGATTAGGGCAGGAATGCTCCCAGCACACGCAGTGCGGCGGAGGTAGGCGTCGCGCGTCCTTCGCGTACGGCCTGCTCCAGGGCGGGCACCAGGGCGGCCACCTCGGGGTGCGCCCGCAGGGCTGCTCGCAGGCCGTCGTTCACCATGGCCCACATCCAGCCCACCTGCTGCTGGGTGCGCCGGTGGGAAAGGTCGCCGGAGGCCTCGCGCTTCGCGAGGACGTCCACCACGGAGGCCCACAGCGTGTCGATGCCGGTGCCCTCCATGGCGCTGCACGTGGTGACCACCGGCTCCGCGCCGGGGCGCATCAGGTGCAGGGCGGCGCGGTACTCCGCGCGGGCCCGCGTGGCGCGCGGCAGGTTGTCGCCGTCCGCCTTGTTGATGGCCACCATGTCCGCGACTTCCAGGATGCCGCGCTTGATGCCCTGCAGTTCGTCACCGGCGCCCGCGAGCATCAGCACCAGGTAGAAGTCCACCAGGTCCGCGACCACCGTCTCGGACTGGCCCACGCCCACCGTCTCCACCAGCACCACGTCGAAGCCCGCGGCCTCGCAGAGCAGCAGCGTCTCCCGCGTCTTGCGCGCCACGCCGCCCAGCGTGCCGCTGGAGGGGCTGGGGCGGATGTACGCGGCCTGTTCGCGCGCCAGCCGGTACATGCGCGTCTTGTCGCCCAGGATGCTGCCGCCCGTGATGCTGCTGGACGGGTCGATGGCGAGCACCGCCACCTTGTGGCCGCTGCCCACCAGGTGCATGCCCAGCGCGTCGATGAAGGTGCTCTTGCCCACGCCCGGCACGCCGCTGATGCCCACGCGGCGGCTCCTGCCGGTGTGGGGCAACAGCCGCGTGAGGACCTCCTGCGCGAGCCCGGCGTGCTTCGGGTGCTCGCTCTCCACCAGGGTGATGGCGCGCGCGAGCACCGCCCTGTCGCCCGCGCGCACGCCGTCCACGTAGGTGTCCGCGGGCAGCAGCTTCACGCCGCCTCCTGCTCGGCGGCCAGCTTGTCGAGCAGCTCGATGGCGGCCTTCGCGATGACGGTGCCCGGGCCGAAGATGGCGGCGGCGCCCGCGGCGCGGAGCGCGTCGTAGTCCTGAGGCGGGATGACGCCGCCCACCACGACCATGATGTCCTCGCGGCCCAGGGCCTTGAGCGCGTGCTTGAGCTGCGGCACCAGCGTGAGGTGGCCCGCGGCCAGCGACGACGCGCCCACCACGTGCACGTCGTTCTCCACGGCCTGGCGCGCGGACTCCTCCGGCGTCTGGAACAGCGGGCCAATGTCCACGTCGAAGCCCAGGTCCGCGAACGCGGTGGCGATGACCTTCTGCCCGCGGTCATGGCCGTCCTGGCCCATCTTCGCGATGAGGATGCGCGGCCGGCGGCCGAAGCGCGCCAGGAAGTCATCCGCCTTCGCCCGCGCCTCGGAGATGCCCTGCGCCTGTCCTGCTTCCGCTGAGTACACGCCCGTCACCCCGCGCACGGTGGCCTCGTAGCGCCCAAAAACCTTCTCCAGGGCGTCGCTGATTTCGCCCACGGTGGCCTTCGCCCGCGCCGCGTCGATGGCCAGCGCCAGCAGGTTGCCCTCGTTGCGGCGGCCCGCTTCGGTGAGCGCGTCCAGGCGGCGGCGGACCTCCTCCGCGTTGCGCTCCGCGCGCAGCTCCCGCAGGCGGGCAATCTGCGCCTCGCGCACGGCCGAGTTGTCCACCTTGAGGATTTCAATGTTGTCCGGGCGCTCCGGCGGGTACTTGTTGACGCCGATGATGGCCTGGCGTCCGGAGTCGATGCGCGCCTGCGTGCGCGCGGCGGCCTCTTCGATGCGCAGCTTGGGCAGGCCGGCTTCAATGGCCTTGGTCATGCCGCCCAGCGCCTCCACCTCCTGGATGTGGCCCCAGGCCTTCTGGGCCAGCTCGTGGGTGAGGCGCTCCACGTAGTAGCTGCCGCCCCACGGGTCGATGACGCGCGTGGTGCCGCTCTCCAGCTGGAGGTACAGCTGCGTGTTGCGGGCGATGCGCGCGCTGAAGTCGGTGGGCAGCGCGATGGCTTCGTCCAGCGAGTTGGTGTGCAGGCTCTGGGTGTGGCCCTGCGTCGCGGCCATGGCCTCCACGCAGGTGCGCACGACGTTGTTGTAGACGTCCTGCGCGGTGAGGCTCCAGCCGGACGTCTGGCAGTGGGTGCGCAGCGCCAGGCTCTTGTCGCTCTTGGGGTTGAAGCCCTTGATGAGGCGGGCCCAGAGGAGGCGGGCCGCGCGCATCTTGGCCACCTCCATGAAGAAGTTCATCCCGATGGCCCAGAAGAACGACAGGCGCGGGGCGAACGCGTCCACGCCCAGGCCGGCGGCGAGGCCCGCCCGCACGTACTCCACGCCATCCGCGAGCGTGTAGCCCAGCTCCAGGTCCTGCGTCGCGCCGGCCTCCTGCATGTGGTAGCCGCTGATGCTGATGCTGTTGAAGCGCGGCATCCGCTCCGCCGTGAACTTGAAGATGTCCCCGATGATGCGCATCGAGGGACCGGGCGGATAGATGTACGTGTTGCGGACCATGAACTCCTTGAGGATGTCGTTCTGGATGGTCCCGCTGAGCTGCTCGGGCTTCACGCCCTGTTCCTCGGCCGCGACCACGTAGAGCGCGAGCACGGGGAGGACGGCGCCGTTCATCGTCATCGACACGCTCATCTGGTCGAGCGGGATGCGGTCGAACAGGATGCGCATGTCCTTGATGGAGTCGATGGCGACGCCCGCCATGCCCACGTCACCCGCGACGCGCGGGTGGTCGCTGTCGTAGCCCCGGTGCGTGGCCAGGTCGAACGCGATGGACAGGCCCTTCTGACCGGCCGCGAGGTTGCGGCGGTAGAAGGCGTTGGACGCCTCCGCCGTGGAGAAGCCGGCGTACTGGCGCACCGTCCACGGCTGCTGCACGTACATGGTGGAGTAGGGGCCGCGCACGAAGGGCGGCAGGCCCGGCAGCGAGCCCAGGTGCGCCACGCCCTCCAGGTCCTCGCGGGTGTAGAGCGGCTTGACGGGGATGCCCTCGGGCGTGTCCCAGCGTTCGGCGGCGGCCGTGGCCTGGCTCGCCTTCGCGCGCTGCGCTTCCAGCGCGGACGCGGGCGTCTGGGTTTCGGGGGCGTCGAAGGCGACGCGGGAGAAGTCCGGAACGGTGGGGCGCATCAGGCCACTCCCAGGTGCGTGTGCAGCGTCTTCAGGAGCTGGAACAGGTCCGCTCCCGCGTAGAGGAAGAGGTCCACGCCGGCCGCGCGGAAGGCGGCCTCGTGGTCACCGGGACGGCCCGCGACGGCGACCGTGCGGGCGCCCTTCGCCTTGAGGGCCGCGACGTAGGCGGGCACCGCCTCCGGGTAGAGGGAATCCGGACCGGAGATGACGGCGAGCGTCGTGCCCGCCTTCGCGAACAGCTCCGCGGCGGCGTTCGCGTCCGCGAAGCCGTGGTGCTCGTGGGGCTCGATGCCGCCCACGGCGAGCACGTTGGCGATCCACGTGGAGCGCGCGGTGTGCTCCGCCACGGTGCCCAGGTTGGCCATGAAGGCACGAGGCCGGACGCCGTGCGCCGCGTGGTAGCGGTCGCTCGCGTCGCGCAGGGACTCGAAGGCCTCCGCCACGCGCACGGGCTGGGGCGGGGTGATGGCGCCCTCGGCCCGAGCGGGTGCCGCCGGACGGGCCTCGCGCTGCACGGGGGCCTCGTGGAGGTGGGGGAACTCGCTGACGCCCACGATGGGGAGCTTGCGCGTGCGCACGGCCTTGTCGCGCGCGGCGCGCGTCTCCGTGAGGACGCGGGCCACGTCGCCCTGCGCGATGGCGCGGGAGATGCCGCCCAGCGCTTCGATGCGCTGGAGCTCCGTCCAGGCCGCGCGGGCGAACTCGCCGGTGAGCTGCTCCAGGTAGTAGCTGCCGCCCGCGGGGTCCGCGACGCGGTTGAGGCTGGACTCGTCGCGCAGGATGAGCTGCGTGTTGCGCGCGAGGCGCCGGCTCTGTTCGTCGGGCGTGCCCAGGGGCTCGTCGAAGGGCGAGGTGCTCACGCTGTCCGCGCCCGCCACGACGGCGGCGAAGGACTCCGCGGTGCCGCGCAGGATGTTCACCCACGGGTCGCGCCGCGTCTTGGTGGCGCTGGCCGTGCGCGCGTGCAGCGCCATGGCCTGCGACTCCGGCGCGCCGCCCGAAGCGGCGACGACCTTGGACCAGAGCAGCCGCGCCGCGCGCAGCTTCGCGATCTCCGGGAAGAACTGGCCGCCCACGGACAGGGCGAACTGCATGGACCGAGCGGCCTCGCCCGGCGACACGCCCGCGCGCTCCAACTCGCGCAGGTACTCCACGCCGGTGGCGATGCTCCAGGCCAGCTCATGCACGGACGTGGCGCCCGCGTCCGCCCAGGGGCGCGACGACACGAGCAGCGAGCGCAGGCCCGGCGCGTCCTTGAGCAGCGACGTGATGAGGGGCGCCGCCTCCGTCAGCGTGCGGGCCACGTCCACCTTCGCGGCGCCGTGACGCGCGAGCGCCGCGATGGGGTCGATGCCCAGGCTGCCGCGCAGGGCCTGCTTCGCGGCGCCGGCCTTCTTCGCCAGCACCTCCAGCAGCAGGGACGCGGGCCGCAGCACGTCCGCGGTCGGCTCCAGGTGTACCGGCGTGCGCTCCAGCGGCACGTGCTGAAGCAGCCGCGCCAGCGTGGCCTCGTCCTTCACGTCCAGGCCGTGGGGCGCGTCCAGCAGCAGCCACACGCCCTGCGTGCCGCGCTCCAGGTCATCGCGGAGCGCGTCGGCGGTCGCGGCCACGTCCGGGCCCGCGTACTCCTGGCACAGGAGCCATCCGCCCTCGGTGTGGCCCAGGGGCTGGGTGCCTCGCACGTAGGGTGCGACGCCGGGCGGCTCCGAGGGCGCCGGGGCGTCCTGGGGCGTGTAGAGGGGCTGGAGGGACAGGCCGCCCTCCAGGGGCGACTGGAGCACCGTGAAGGGCTTGCCCTTGAGGTCCTTGTCCACCAGCCGGCGCCACTCCTCGACAGAAGGGGGCGGGAAGTCCGCTGCGGTAAGAGGCACGTCAGCCATGCCCCTCCCATAGGCGCATTGCCCTACCCGGGGCAATGCCTTGGTGGCCCCGCCCGCCCCCGGGTGTGCCCGGCAGTCTCCATGCGTCACTGGGACGACTTCGGGAACGTCTTCGTGATGCAGTGCAGGGAGCCCTGACAGGGGATGAGGGTGTCCGAGGGGATGGGCACGACCTTCACCGCGCCCGCCCCGAACTCGCGGTCCAGCGCCCACTGGTAGGTGGCCAGGGCCTCCCGCTCCTGGCCGTGGTGCCGCCAGGCCTGGGAGGGTGGGACCCAGCGGTACACGGGCACGGCCATCACGTCCCCCAGGCGGATGGAGTTGAGGTACGTGGCCCAGACGCGCGTGTTGGTGCCATCACACTCGCGGACGCGCTCGGGCGTTCCCCTACAGCTGCTGCCTTCGTCCTGGCAGTAGGGGGTGGGCATGGGGATGCGCACGACGTCGTAGCCCAGGTCCGCGAGCCGCCGAGCGTTGCGGTCCAGGATGGCGGCGTTGAGGGCGTCGTCGCGTACGTCGTAGCGGCCCACGAGCACGGTCTTGGGGGACAGCACCGTCATCCACATGTCGATGTGGTCGATGACGTTGCCCTGCATCGACTCCAGGGTGACGACGTCACAGCCATGGCTGCGGCCGATGACCGCGTCCGTCTCCGCCTCGCTGTAGCACCAGCCCGCGAAGCAGTTCTGACGGTTGGTGGCGTCCCGGGCGCGGAAGCAGCGGCCGGCGCCGTCCGTCAGCAGGTTGCCTCCGGACAGCACCAGGGCGGGCCGGTCCACGGGGACGCTCCAGAGGCGGGCCAGGTCGTCCGGCACGCGGTCGAGATGGTCCACTTCGAGGGTGGAGCACTGACGGACGGCCATGGGGAAGTAGACCATGTCCACGAACCTGCGCTCCCCTCGCGGCCCGGCCACGACGTCCGGACCGAAGTCGCGGACCCAGACGTCCTCGACCTCCACGTCCACCAGGTCGATGCCCCGTTGTTGCTCCTCGGTCGCGCCCGCCTGGGTCAGGCAGTCGCGCACCGTCGGGTGGAGCGACGCGGCCGCGAGCACGTGCACGGGGATGTGCCCTGCCGCGGTGAGCGCCAGCGCCGTCTGCTCGGGAGGACCGCACTCCGGGCCACGAAAGGCGAGGAGCAGTCCGCCGTCGGACTCGGACTCCGCTGGGAAGCGCACGCCATCGGGAGACGGGGTGAAGCCGTAGCGCTGCGGGAGGCACTCCCATTGATAGGACCGGGAAGGCGTCGTCGCTTCCAGGCTGGCGCGCAGGGCCTGCTGTTGTTCATAGCGGTTGCTTGGGGCCTGGGGCGCCGCCTCTTCCACAACCTGTCCACAGCCGATGCTCCACGCCGCGAAGAACATCCAGTGCAGTCGCCTCGTCACGTTCCGGCCCGGTCCGCGAGGAGCGCGGCCCGCGACCCTGGATGGGTCCGGGGGCTCCTCGCGAAATGATTCCGGTGGGAAACGCCCGGTCCGGTCCTCACGGCGAGAAATACTTCCTATGCGCAAGCAATTCACCGTGGACCGATATGGCCGGGCACCGGATGCGTTCCGGAGGGCCGGTGTTGGCGGAGGGGGGCAGGGGGGGCGGTAGATTCGCGGGCCGTGAGGCCCGAGACGAAGTCCCCATCACGCGAGCCGGGCCTCGAAAGTCAGCTCATGCTGGACGGGGTCCAACGGCTTTCCAGCGAGACAGGCGGCTCCTGGTGGCGCCCACGTACTTCCTGGGCGCCGCCTCTGTCATCCCTTTCAATGGCAATAGGTCCAGAGGGTGATGTGGCCAATGCCAGGTCAATAAACCCAGCATCCGTCGGTGGAATTTTCTCCGGTTGATGCAATTAAATGCAATTAAGTGACTTTGACGTGAAATTTCACTCTCGGTAGGGATCAGGCGTCCCGGCAGTCGCATTTCCGAGCGAGCTGGGACGTCACCCCTGCATGGAGGCGATGTGATGAAGCGTCAAAGCCTGTTCCTGGCCTTGTTGGTGTTGCCGCTGCTGGCGTGCGGCGGCATGGACGTGCCGTCGGAGGAGACGACGTCTGAAGTGGAAGTGGGCAGCGTGGAGTCGCAGCTGCAGCCCAACTGGGCGTCGTGCAGCGGGGACATGGACTGCCAGTCCAATCGCTGTGGCTGCAACGGGGGCACGACCCGCGTGTGTCTGCCGAGTTCGGCGTATCCGAAGCAGTGCGCCAACTGGACGGCGTGCAGCAATGACTCGCACTGCACGTCCAACTGGTGCGGCTGCAACGGTGGTCAGGTGATGGTCTGCCTGCCGAACACCAGCTATCCGAAGTACTGCACCTGAGCCGTCCGCGCCGCCGCCCGCCGTCCGGGCGGTGGCGTGTTTCCCCAGGGGCTCGCGGCTTCAACGCCAGACGTTCGGGTGGGCCCGGACGAAGGATTCAAAGTCGCGAGGGGCCCGGCCGGTGACCCGGAGCACGGTGTCCGTCACGCGGTCCTCCGCGCCGTCCCGGATGGACGTGTCGAGCAGCGTGAGGAAGCGCGCGTAGATCTCCGGCATGCCGGAGGCCTGAAGGTGCCGCTGTGCCTCCTCCGGCGTCGCGTGCACGTGCCGGATGGAGCGGCCCGACACCCGGGACAGGATGGCCGCGAGGTCGTCATAGCTCAGCGCCTGGGGCCCGGTGATGACGTGCGCGGTGTCATGGGACGCGGCATCCGCCAGCGCCCGGACGCCCACCGCCGCGATGTCCCCCGCGTCCACGAAGCCCACCTGTCCCTGGCCGGTCGCCGTCACCAGTGCGCCGTCGCGCTGAAGGCTGACCGCATGGTGGTGGCCGGGGCTGATGAAGTTCTGCATGAACCATGACGGCTGGAGCACGGCCCACTCTGGCGCGTGCGTGCGCAGGAAGTGGTGCACCTGTCCCAGCCCCGGGCCCTCCTCCGGCACGGCGGACGCGGAGAGCAGGACGACCCGCCGCACGCCGCCCGCCAGCGCGCGCTTCAGGACGGAGAGCATGAGGACGGACGGGTCCTCCACCAGCGCGGGTGCCAGGGCGTACATCCGGTCCACGCCTTCGAACGCGGCATCGTGCGTGGACGGATCCGCCCAGTCGAAGCGCACGTGCTCGGCGGCGGTGATGGGCGGCCGTGTGTCGCGCGTGGCGGTGCGCACCGTGAAGCCCTCCGCCGTGAGCCCTTGCGCGATGGGACGCCCCGTGTTGCCGGCGGCTCCGATGACGAGGACGCGCGTCATGCCTGCTCCCGGGTGAAGGACTCGAAGGTGCCGCGGGGCGCGGCCAGCGGGTTCCAGTACTCGCGGTAGTGCACGATGCGGCCGTCGCGCGCCTGCACCCGCATCACGTAGTCCTGTTCGTAGGGGATGTTCCCGGGCTGCAGCGTCGCCGTGCCGTGGACCTCCATCCAACCCGTCGTTGAATCCACGCCCGGGTACCGCTGGACGTTCGTGAAGGTGAGCCCCTGGAAGTGCGTGATGATGGGCGCGAAGTAGGCGCGGATGGCCTTGATGCCCTCCAGCCGCGACGGACTGCCGAGCGAGGGGGCGTAGGGGAACTCGACGACGGCGTCGTCCGCGAAGAGCGCCAGCCAGCGCTCGACGTCCGTGGCGATGAGCGCGAGGTGCGCGTCCATCAGCCGGACCAGGTCAAGGGAAGTGCGGTCCATGTGCGGCCTCCAGCAAGAGGTGATGGACCAGGAATAGGCCGTTCGTTATGGACGCTCCATGTCACTGCGTCCAAAAGAACTGTCTTCGAGTCCAATGCCCCCGGACGGAAGGACCG
This sequence comes from Corallococcus sp. CA054B, assembly GCF_003611625.1. NCBI lineage: Bacteria > Pseudomonadati > Myxococcota > Myxococcia > Myxococcales > Myxococcaceae > Corallococcus > Corallococcus sp. CA054B. Next base: position 19,282 of record NZ_RAVY01000021.1, on the reverse strand, counting down.
ACGTGGTCTCCGACGTGCTGGAGACGCTGCGGTTCAAGACGCTGCTCTTCGGCCGCTTCGAGCTGGGCGCGCCCTGGGCGGTGCGCATGCCCCGCAAGGCCAACGCGTCCTTCTACGTGGTGGCGCGCGGAAGCCTGCGCCTCCAGGTGGAGGGCACGGCGAAGCCGGTGTTCCTGTCCGCCGGAGACGTGGTGCTGCTGCCCCGGGCGCCCGCGCACGTGCTGGATGACGGCGGCCGCCGCGCCCCTGCCGCCAGCGACTTCGTCCCGTCGCAGATGCTCCGCCCGCCCGCCACACGGCTGGGTGGAACCGGGCCGCTCACCACGCTCATCACCGGCTGCTTCCAGTTCGGCGCGGACCCCACGCATCCGCTGCTGCGGGCCTTCCCCTCCATCATCCGCCTGTCCACGCAGGAGGGGCAGGGGACGCCCTCGCTCGCCGCGAGCGTGCAGCTCATCACCGCGGAGACCGCCCTTCCGGGGCCGGGCAGCGCGCTGGTGCTGGGCCGGCTGGCGGACGTGCTGCTCGTCCACGCGCTGCGGGCCCAGACGGCGCTCGGGGGAGGGGGCCAGGCGGGATGGAAGGCATTGGCGGATCCCGCGGTCGGAAACGCGCTCGCGTTGATGCACGAGCAGCCCGGCACCCCGTGGACGTTGGAGCAGCTGGCTCGGGCCGTGGGCGTGTCGCGCTCCGGGTTCGCCGCGCGCTTCCACGCGCTGGTCGGGGAGACGCCGCTGCACTACCTGTCCAACTGGAGGATGATCCGCGCCGCGCGCTGGCTGCGTGAGTCCACCGACAGCCTGGACACCATCGCGGAGCGGGCTGGCTATGAAAGCGGGCCTGCCTTCAGCAAGGCCTTCAAGCGCCGCTGGGGCGTGGGGCCCGGCGCCTATCGGCGTGCGCCCGTGGACAGCGTGGCTCGCGCGTCAGACTTCAGCGCGAGCCACGGAGCTGGGCGTCAGTAATAGCAGCGCCAGTAATCGTACCCTTCGCCGTCGCAATAGCAGAAGGCATGGCCCACGCCCCCGGGGCGAATACACGTACGCGGGTTGGCCCCAGCGGACGGACAGGACATGCCATCCAACACCTCGCACTCAAGCAATGCCGAGGAGGTGACGTCGGCCGCCGGCTGGTTTGCCGTGTCATCCACGGTCGCGGGCTCCATGGCGCCACCACAGCCAACGAGCAGACCCAACATCAACGCTGAAACAATTCCGCGCATATGTCCTCCAGGTTGAGAGTCATTGCGAGGGTAGCACTGATTTGCGATTAAGCTCAATATTCCGTGCAATGTGTCAGCACGTCAGCATTGCGTCTGGGATGGTGTCCTGACAGCCCCTGGCGGAGAGTGGAGTCTGGTTGGGTTGGGAGCCGGGCCTCTTCACCTGTCAGGAGTTGCTAGCTGTAAAGCACGTATACTCTGAAAGGTCGCACTTCCCCCTCCAGGAGTATCCCCCCCATGCATCCGCGGCTCCATCGCTTGTTCTTCTCCGTCACCTCCTCCCTGGCCGTGGTGTCCACGCTATGCGCCGGAATGACTGCTTCGGCGGATGCGCTGACGGGAAGCCAGGGCGGCGCTTCAACTACTCGGTGGCGATGTTCCCCAGCGGGCAGGGCACGCTCGCGTCGTGCGCGGCGGGGGCGTATGACCCGCGCTTCAAGAACCTGGCGTCCAACCTGGTGGCCTATGAACTCCAGGGCACCATCATCCGGCTGGGTCGGGAGTTCAGCGGCAGCTGGATGCCCTGGTACTCCGGCAACGGCCAGCAGGCGAACTTCGCCGCGTGCTTCCGCCGCATCGTGACGGCCATGCGCACGCAGCAGCCGAACGCGGGCTTCGAGTTCGACTGGAACCCGAACTACGACATCTCCGCCGCGGACCTGAGCGCCACGTATCCGGGCGACGCGTACGTCGACTACATCGGCCTGGACATGTACGACCAGGGCTGGAACGGCGCCTATCCGATTCCGGCGGGCTGCACGGGCTCATGCGCGCTCACGCGGTGGCAGTCGGTGTGGAACGCGCAGTTCGGTGGCGACGGTGAGCCCGGCGACGGTGACGCGTGGCCAGTCCTTCAACGTGACGGGCACCGTGACGTCCTCCACCGCGCGCACGCTGGTGGTGAAGTATGAGATCCGCAACGCGACCGGCTCCGCGCTGGCGACGTCCACGGCGTACACCAACCAGGCGTTCACGGCGGGGCAGACGCGCGGGTACACGTCCGCGTTCGTCATCCCCACGTCGCTGAGCGCGGGCACCTACCGCGTGGACACGCTCGTCTACTCGGCGGACTGGTCGCAGACGCTGCTGTACCGCAACGACACGACGTTCACCGCGAACTGATGGGGGGACGGGACCTTGCAGGCGATGCCTGCTCCAGGGCTCGCTCCATCGTCTCCGTCCACTCCAGCAGGCACGAGGGGTCGACCACGAAGGTGACTTCAGCGCGGGTCTTCACGCTGGAGTAGTACAGAGTGAAGGCCGGCTTGTACGGGCCGCAGTTCATGTCGTCGCGCATCCCGACCTCCATGGTGCAGGTGGCGTTATGTCCCTCCGGCTCCAGGTCCACGCCGAAGTCCTCCTGGGTGTCCTGCCAGCGGTGCAGATGGTCCAGCAGGTCCTCCATGCGGTCCCGCAGCACGACCACCTGCGGGAGTCGGAACGCATAATCCTCGACCACCTTTCCGGCGGGGGAGGCGTCACGGGCGAAGTCGGTCCCTGTCGTGCGCAGCTCGAGGAGCAGGCACTGCTCTCCGTTGATGCGGACCGGGCGCAGGATGGCGCCCTCCAGGGTGTCGTAGCCAGCGTTCGAGGGAAGGCGGAAGTTCATGCTCAAGCCTGCGCCCTGACGAGGCTCACTGCGCGGAACTGACGGGCGTCACCAGCAGCCGGACCGCCTCTACGACGGAGCGGCGCCGCCGGCGGAGCTCCGCGGGCGTGGGCGGGGTGGCCGTGGCGCAGTAGGACAATGGGAAGGCCCACGCCTTGGACAGCGCCAGCACCAGCGCCAGCAGCTCGTCCGCCGCGAAGTGCTTCGACACCAGCCCCTCCTTCTGTGCCTTGGCGATGGCGGCCGCCTTGTGCTGGTTGTTGCGCGCGACCGGCTCCGGGATGTCCACGGTGGGGCCGTGCTCCAGCTCGTACCAGGTGGCCAGGCGCAGCACCTGCGGCCGGGCCTGGAAGCCGTCGAACAGCCGCCCCGCGTAGGCGGGCAGGTCCGCCGCGTCGATGGGCGTCTCGCGCGCCACCTCCGCCACGTGCGCTTCGAAGACCGCGTCGAACAGCTGCTCCTTGCTGCCGAAGTACGAATAGATGAGCGCCTTGTTGCAGCCGGCCGCCGCCGCGATGCGGTCCACGCGCGCGCCCGCGATGCCCTTCTCCGAGAACTCCGCCGCGGCCGCCTCCAACAAGCGCTGCCGGGTCTTCTGCGCGTCTCCAGCCATGCCCACCCACCATGCCCCAGCCCATTCCGGGTTGCACCCTGTCAGGAGGGCCAATATATCCATGTAACCAACTGGTTAGTTGAAAGGATTCCCCGCCATGAGTGCGACCCCTGAGGCGTCCCGTGTCTGGCTCATCACCGGCTCTTCCCGAGGCCTGGGACGCAGCTTCGCGGAGGCCGTGTTGGCGGCCGGGCACCGGCTGGTGGCCACGGCGCGCAAGCCGGAGCAGCTGGCTTCCCTGGTGGAGCGTTACGGGGAGCGGGTCCGCGCGGTGGCGCTGGACGTGACGAGCCCTGAACAGGCGAGGGCCGCGGTGCGGACCGCGGTGGAGGCGTTTGGCCGACTGGATGTGGTGGTGAACAACGCGGGCTACGGCAGCCTCGCGCCCATCGAGCAGGTGACGGACGAGGACTTCCGCTCGCAGCTCGACACCAACCTCTTCGGCGTCCTGAACGTCACGAGGGCCGCGCTGCCGGTGCTCCGCGAGCAGCGCTCCGGGCACATCATCCAGGTGTCGTCCGTGGGAGGCCGCTTGTCCACGCCGGGGCTGGGCGCGTATCAGGCCGCGAAGTGGGCGGTAGGGGGCTTGTCGGAGGTGTTGGCTCGGGAGACCGCGCCCTTCGGCGTGAAGGTGACGGTGCTGGAGCCGGGCGGCTTCCGCACGGACTGGGCGGGCGCGTCCATGACCATCCCGGACTTCCGGCCGGAGTACGCGCCCACGGTGGGCGTGGTCGCGCAGCACATGCGTTCGCGTACGGGCAAGGAGCCGGGAGACCCGGACCGCGCGGCGCAGGTGCTGCTCCAGGTGGCCGAGATGGCGTCGCCGCCGCTGCACCTGGTGCTGGGCAGCGACGCGTTCGAGCTGTCCCAGCAGAAGCTGGACGCACTCAAGGCGGAGGACCAGAAGTGGAAGGACCTCTCCGTGTCCACCGACTTCCCGGAGGCCCGCGCTCCGGCCCCTCGCCTTTGACGGCTACCAGAGGTTGCGGCCGTCCACGAACGTCACGCGCACCGCGTCCAGGTTGAAGTCGTCGAACAGGCGCGCGTTGAGGCCGACCTTGAACTGGCCCGGCACGGGCGCGTTGTTCTCCCAGACGGGAATGTCCGACCACGTCCCGCAGCCACACCTCTGGCAGTGGTGGTGCACGACGGGCGCGTTGCGGTCGTACGCGCCCGCCTGCTCCCGGCTCGTGAACTTCACCTGCTCGGTCGGGTAGTAGGCCCAGAGCACGCCGCGCTTGGAGCAGAACGTGCAGTTGCAGCGGGTGAGGTCCCTGGGGGGCGCGGCCGCTTCAAACCGCGTCGCACCGCAGTGACAGCTTCCCTTCAAGGTTCCGGTTTCGCTCATCCCGCCATCATCCGGAGCGTGGCATTTCCTGGAAGCGCGGTGCGCGTACGGTGTTCGTGCGCCGACGCTCGCGCCGTGAGCACGGGTGCCTTCCGCCTGTCTTGACAGGTCTGGGGGTAGTCGTGAGGATGCAAATCATTATCAACTTTGAGCCAAGAGACGGGGTCGCGCGGTGGACGCGATGTTGAGCCTCGCCGCGCTGTGCTTCTGCGTGTCGGCGGTGTCGTGGATGGGCGTGGGGGGCCGCGCGCGGTGGATCGCGGCCGTGCCGGGGCTCGCGTCGCTGGGGTGCTGCGTGGGCGACTTCGGGTGGGTGGCGGGGCTGCTGGTGCTGCTGGTGCTGGCGATGACGGCGGCCTCGGCGCTGGTGCTGGTGCTCCCGCCCTGGCCTTCGCGTGCGCGCACGTTCGCGTGGGTGAGTGGCGTGGCGGGGCTGGTTCCGGTGGCGCTGATGGGCGTGGGCCGATGAGCGCGGGCCGAGGTGACAAGGCGGCGAACCACTCCATCGCGCGGACGCTGGCGACGGTGCTGGGGGCTCCGCTCGCGGCGTTCGCGGTGGGCGCGGCGGTGATGGCGTTCCTGCCGGGGCCATGGGCCTTCGCGGTGGGCTTCCACGTGGTGCTGCCCGTGTGGGTGGGGCTCGCGTGCGCGCTGCCGCTGGCGCGGAATGGCCGGGTGGCGTGGGGCGTGTGTCTGGCGGTGGTGGCGCCGGTGGCCGTCGCGCTGCTCGTACGGGGGCCGCGATGAAGCTGTCGCCCCGGACGTTCCGCATCCAGTTCGACCTGCATGCGTGGGCGGGCGTCATCGCCAGCCTGTTCCTGTTCGTCATCTTCTTCTGTGGCGTCTTCGCGATGTTCCGCGAGGAGCTGGAGGTGTGGCAGGAGCCCGCGCTCCACATCGCGCCGCCCTCGGAGTCACCGCCGTCGTTCGACCTGATGCTCGAGCGGGTGCGGGAGCAGGGGCCGCTGCCGCGTGGCTCTCATGTGGGAATGCTCACGCACGAGGAGACGCGGTTCATCACCGCGTACCTCTTCGAGCCCACGGGGATGCGAGTGTTGTGGCTGGACCCCGTCACCGGCACCGCGTTGCCGGAGCGCAGCCGGCTGGCGAGTGAGCTGTACTGGATGCACTTCTTCTACCGGGTGCCCTGGGGGATGGAGTTCTCGGGGCTGGTATCGGTGGCGCTGCTGGTGGCGCTGGTCAGCGGCCTGTGGATCCACCTGAAGGACCTGCGCGCGCAGTGGTGGCGCTTCCGGCCCACGGTGAAGCCGCGCTTCTCCGCGTCGGACGCGCACAAGGTGCTGGGCGTCTTCGGGCTGCCGTTCACCGCGATGCTGGCGTGGACGGGGGCGGTGCTGTGCCTGGCGGGGCTTGCGGCGCAGGGCTTCGGGAGCACGGTGTACCGGGGGCAGGTGGACCGGGTGACGAAGCTGCGCGGCTACAGCGTGCCCGTGCGGGAGGCGGCGGGGAAGGACGCGCCCATGTTGTCGCTGGACACGGTGGTGGACCGGGCGCGCGCGTCGGTGCCGGGCGCGGAGGGCACGCCGCGCTACGTGGAGCTTCACAACCACGGCGATGCGCGCGGTTGGGCGGGCGTGTACTTCCAGTTGGCCCCGCTGGGGCCGGACCACTTCGCGCACGTGGACAGCGTGAGCGGGGAGACGTTCGGGTCGAGCGTGGAGTCCCGCACGCCGAACTTCACCTTCGAGCGGCTGCTCTTCGACCTGCACGCGGGCCGGTTCGCGGAGGCGCTGATGAAGCCGCTCTACGCGCTGCTCTCGCTGGCGATGTGCGCGGTGCTCGTCACGGGAAACCTCATCTGGCTGGAGCGCCGGGACCCGCTGCGTGCGCGGAGGGGCAACCGCGTGCTGGAGCGGCTGACGGTGGGCGTGTCCGCGGGGCTCGCGTTCGGAACGGCGGTGTACTGCGTCGCGAACCGGGTGTTGCCGTGGGCGATGGCGCGGCGGGCGGACTGGGAGTTCGGCCTGTTCCTGGGCGCGTGGGCGCTCGGAGTCGTCATCGCGCTCGTGCCGCGTGGGTCGTCGCGCAGGGTGGGCAGCATGCTGTCCGCAGTTGCCGCGGTGCTGTTCGGCGCGGTGGTGGTGGGCGACGTCGTGACGCAGGACGCGAACCTGTTCACGGCGCTGTCGCGCGGACTGCCCCCGGTGTTCATGGCGGAGGCGTTCCTGGCCGCGATGGCGCTGGGGTGCGGCGGGCTCGCATGGGGCCTGCGCAGGCGCAAGACGGCGGAGCCTGTGTCTGGTGGCGCCGCGCCTGAAGGTCCCCTCGTCAAAGCGTGAGGCCCGAGCGGCCGCGAAGCGCGGCGGGCGCCAGAGAGACTTCCCAGTTGCGCGGTCGTGAGGCCTGAGGTGCACGATGCGCGCCAGGCCCCAAGTGCCCATGCGGTCCACCTCGCATCCGAGGCGCCGCTCTGTGCACGGTCTCCCAAAACTTGTCCGACAGTCGGACAGGTTCCCGCTGCCCAGGCAGGGCGGCGCCCAGGTCCACGGACTCTCAAAACCTGTCCGACTGTCGGACAGGTTTTTTCGGCGCGCCGCTGGCGGGGCGTCCCGATGGGGTTCTCAGCTTCTCACCCATGGGGACAAGCTGCGTGTCCGTGGGCCTGTCGCTCGGGGAGAAGCCCCGTCAACGCGTGACCGTGGGGCCCGTGGGCATCTGGGAACGACTTGGGGCCCTTGCTGGCGGAGACATGCCAGGCGAGGGCCCCTTTTGGATGCAAGAGGGCTTCAGGTCCTTGCGGCGGCTACCAAGTGTAGCCGACCGTGGCGGACGCGCGGCGGCGCTCGCCGTAGAAGCAGGCCGTCGCGGAGCTGCAGGAGGACACGTAGGTCTTGTCCGCCACGTTGGAGGCGTTGATGGCCGCGCGCCACGGGCCGCGCTCGAAGTGCACGCTCGCGTCCACCAGCGTGAAGCCCGGGACCTCCAGCGTGTTCTCGCGGTCCGCGTAGGAGCTGCCCACGCCGCGCACGCCCGCCGCCGCGCCGAAGCCGCGCAGCACTCCGTCCTGGAACGTGTAGTCCAGCCACAGCGACGCCAGCACCTCCGGCACACCCACCGGGCGCTTGCCCAGCTCGAAGTCCGCGCCCTCGGTGATCTCCAGCGAGTACAGCGACGCGGAGCCAATCAGGCACAGCCCGCGCAGCAGCGTGGCGTTGGCCTCCACCTCGAAGCCTCGCGAGCGGACCTCGCCAATCTGCAGCTGGTTGAAGGAGCCGTCCGTCGTCACGAAGTTCTGACGCTTCAGCTCGAACACCGACAGGCCCACCAGCACCGGGAACACATCCGGCTGGTACTTCACGCCCGCTTCAAGCTGCTGGCCCTTCTCCGGCTCGAAGAGCGAGCCGTCCGACTTCGTCCCGGCCACCGGGTTGAACGATTTGGAGAAGCTCACGTACGGCGCGACGCCGACGTCGAAGCGGTAGAGCAGACCCGCGCGACCGCTGAAGGCGCTCTCGCTGCCGTCGTAGCTGGACGTGGGCGCGAGCTCGTTGTCCACGTCCATTCCCACCCAGTCATGACGCCCGCTCAGCACCAGGCTCAGCCGGTCGCCGATGCGCAGCTGGTCCTGGAGGTAGACGCCCAGCTGGTTCTGCGTGGACTGGTTCAGCGTGTAGCGAGTCTCCGTGGGCGTGTAGTCGCCGCGCACGGGATTGAGCAGGCCCAGCGGAGCGCCCGCCTGGTAGCCCTGCTCGTCGTTCAGCACGTAGTTCTTGAAGTCCACGCCCGCGAGCACCAGGTGGCGCACGGGGCCGGTGCTGAAGCGCACGTCGCCCTGCGTGTCCACCGTGAAGAGGTTCGCGGTCGGCCGGGTGACGAAGTTGCCGCGCGACAGCCGCGCGTCCGCCGGCTCACCCACGTAGCCCACGCCGTAGAGCGTCTGGAAGTCCAGGTCCAGGTGCGCGTAGCGCAGGTTCTGCCGCAGCGTGAAGGTGTTGTTGAAGCGGTGGGAGAACTCGTAGCCCGCCCAGGACTGGTTGCGCTGGAAGTGGTCCAGGCTCTTGTCGCTGGTGAAGAGGTCGGTGGGGATGCGGCCATAGGGCGCGTCCACCACGGTGCCCACGTAGGGCAGGAAGTTCTGACCCTGCGTGCGGTCCGCCATGAAGCTGCCGTGCACCGTCAGCGCCGTGTTCTCCGACGGCGCCCAGGTGAGGGCCGGCGCGATGAAGAGCCGGTTGTTGTCCGTCTCCTCCACCTGCGTGCCGCCGCCGCGCGCCAGCGCCGTCACCCGGTAGCGCCAGTGGTTGCCCGAGTCGATGGCGCCGCCCAGGTCCACGGCCGCGTAGCCGTTGGCGAACTCGTTGACGCTCAGCTCCACGTGCCGGATGTGCCCTTCCACCGGCGGACGCTTGCCCACCATGTTGAGCAGGCCGCCCGGAGACGTGCCGCCGTACAGCACGGAGGAGGGACCGCGCACGGTCTCCACGCGCTCCAGGCCAAAGGTCTCCAGGCGCCAGGTGGCGAAGCTGCTGGAGTACAGCTGGAGCCCGTCCAGGAAGTAGCCGCCCTCCTGGGACGTGAAGCCGCGAATCAGGAACCAATCGTTGCGCGGATCCGCGCCGAACGTGTCCGAGCGCACGCCCGGCGTGTAGCGCGTGGCCTCCGTCACGGACTGCACCTGCTGCGCGTCCATCTGCGTCCGGCCCACCACCGACACCGACTGCGGCGTGTCGCCAATCGCCGTGTCCGTCTTCGTGCCGCTGCCGCTGCGGCGCGCGGTGTAGCCCAGCACCGGACCGTTGGCGCGCTCGCTCTCCACCACCACCGTGGGCAGATCGTAGACGCCGTCGTCCATGGGAGCGGCGTCAGGCGCCGGGACCTCCGGAGCCGGAGCCGGCGCTTCTTGGGGCGCGACGGGCTCCTGCGCCAGGGCAGGGGAGGCGAGGGAGATGGAGGCGCCAAGCAGCGCCCCCGGGACGAGGCGGCGCGGACGGCTGCGGAACGGAGTGGGCATGTTGAGAATGATTTGCGAAATCAGGGGGCCGTCTCGTAACACCCGCCCCCTGAGGCGGCAAGCCGGGAGTCGCCCACGCCCTCCCGGTCCTCGCCGCGCCACACCGGATGTCTGCTTTTACGGCCCCGGGTATGTGTCTACCCGGAGCCGTCTTGCCCAGCTCTCCGGTGGCCCGGGCTTCAGGCGCGCTCGACGCGAATCTTCGCGGGGAGGCCGTTGAGGCTGGCCTCCTCCACCGTGCCGGTGAGCCCCTGGGGGCCCACGTGGATTTCGGAGGCGAGCGTCTCGCGAGCAATCTCGTCGCGGGCCGCGTCGACGACGCGCTTCACGCGGTCATCGCCGTCCACCCACAGGCGGATGCGGTCGGTGTAGCCCAGGTTCATGTCCTTGCGGGAACCCTGCACGCGCGCCAGCAGCTCGCGCACCAAGCCTTCGTCCACCAGGGCTTCCGTGAGCTGCGTGTGCATCACCACCACGCCCACGCCTCCGCCCGCGGCGGCGTAGCCCGGCTGCGCCTCCACCAGCGTCTCCAGCTCCTCGGCGGGGAAGACCATGTCCTCGCCGCCCACGTTCAGGGCGACCTTGCCCGTGGTGAGCAGTTCCTGGTGCAGCGCGCGGCCATCACCCGCGTCGAATGCCTTGCGCACCGGCGCGAGCTTGGGGCCCAGCCGGCTGCCCATGGCGCGCAGGTTGGGCCGCACGCGGTAGCGCACCACGTCCGCCTCCGGGCTGCCCGGCTCCACCAGCTTCACGGTGTGCACGTTCAGCTCGTCGCTGATGAGCGCCTGGTACACCGCCACGCGCTCCGTCAGCTCGCGGCGCGACAGGATGACGTCCGCGCGCGACAGCGGCTGGCGCACCTTGAGGCGGTTGTCCGTGCGGACCTTGAGGCCCAGCGACACCAGCTCGCGCACGGCGCCCATCTCCGCGGCCAGCCCCTCGTCGATGAGGCTCGCGTCCACGTCCGGGAAGCTCGCCAGGTGCACGCTCTCCGGCTGCGACGCGCCCCACGGCTTGCCCACCAGGTTGCCCCACATGTCATCCGCGAAGAACGGGATGAAGGGGGCTGACATGGCGGTGATGGTCGTCAATGCCTCGTAGAGCGTGAAGTACGCGTCCTGCTTGTCCTGTTCGAACCCCGGCGCCCAGAAGCGCTCGCGGCTGCGGCGCAGGTACCAGTTGGACAGCGCGTCCACCAGCGCCACCATCCGCTGGGCCGCGTCGTACACCTGATAGGTGTCCAGCGCCTTGGCCACGTCGCGCAGGGTGAGCTGCACCTCGGAGAGGATCCACCGGTCCAGCACCGGCCGGGCCTTCACCTCGCGCCAGCCCTGGCTCTTGCGGATGGCCAGCCACGGGGCCTCCGCGCTGGACGCGGTGCCCTTCGCCGGGTTGAAGCCGTCGATGTTCGCGTAGATGGTGAAGAACGAGTAGACGTTGCGCAGCTTGACCTGGAAGTCCTTCTGCAACAGCCGCACGTTCGCCAGCGAGTGGCGCGTGTTGGACCAGGTGGGGCTGGCCGCGTAGAAGAACCACCGGAACGCGTCCGCGCCGGGCGCCTTGGTGGCGGGGTCCTTGAGCACGATGCGCTCGGTGGCCGCAAGCCGGGGCACCTCCACCGGCATCACGTCCACGCCGCGCGCGGAGGGCTTCACGTCCAACTGCTGGAGCTCCTGCGGCGCCAGCAGCACCACGCGGCGCTTGAGCTTCTTGTGTACCTTCAGCGTCACCGTGACGGGCTTCTCCGGCCGGTCCGGGCGGAAGAGCAGCACCTTGGCGCCCTCCTGCGTGTCCAGGCCCTCCAGGTCCTCGCGCGCGATGAGCGCCACGCCGGGCTCCGCGGGGACGCCGGCCTCCGTGGCGGTGAGCACCGCGAAGTCCATGCGCACCTCGTCCAGGATGATCTCCGGCGGGGTGTAGTTGCCCTTGGACTTGGACTCCTTCTTGCCCTCCTTGTCGGAGACGTGGCCCAGAACGATGCAGCTCTTGTACGGCATGGGCCACTCGCGCTTGGGCGTCAGGCCCATGCGCTTCTGCGTCTCCTCGTCGAAGAGCAGCGTGCTCACCATCAGCAGCGAGTAGAACCAGCCGCGCGTCTGGTCGATGGCCTCCGAGATGAAGTCCGCCGGGAACGCGCGGTTGAAGATCTCCTTGGAGCCTTCCGCGTGCGGGAAGCCCCACTGCGCGAAGGGCATGCAGCCGGAGTCGAACCACACGTCCACCACTTCGGGGACGCGCTGGAACTTCCCGCTGGCGCCGGCCTTCTCGTACGTCACCTTGTCGATCCACGGCTTGTGGACCAGCAGGTGCTCCGCGTTGGCCTCGTGCGGCTTGCCGGCGAGGAACGCCTTCAGCTCCGCCTCCACGGCGGCCACGTTGTTGCCCGGCTTCTGGCGCAGCTCCGCGATGGAGGACACGGCCTCCGTCTCACCCGTTTCGGAGTGGATCCACAGCGGCAGCGGCGTGCCCCAGTAGCGCTCGCGCGACAGGGCCCAGTCCACGTTGTTGGCCAGGAAGTCGCCGAAGCGACCGTCCTTGATGTTCTCCGGGACCCAGTTGACCTGCTGGTTGTTCGCCTTGGCCTGCTCGATGACGGAGGTGGTGCGGATGTACCAGGCGGGGCGGGCGTACTGGATGAGCGGGTCTTCGTCCGCGCGCCAGCAGAAGGGGTACTCGTGGCGGTACTGCTCCGTGTGGATGAGCAGCCCGCGCTCCTTCAGGTTGCGCTGCAGGTCCTTGTCCGCGTCCTTCACGAAGCGGCCGGCGACGAGCGGCACCTCTTCGGAGAACGTGCCGTCCGGCTTCACCGCGCAGCGCATGCCCAGCGCGTCCGGGTCCTGGAAGCGCGTGGCGTCCTTGCGGTAGGCCTTGTAGTCGTCCTCGCCGAAGGCGGGCGCCGTGTGGACGATGCCCGTGCCGCTGTCCAGCGTGACGAAGTCCGCCGGAATCACGCGCCAGCCCACCGTGTCCTGTCCGCCGTCCTTCAGGGGCAGCGTGGCGTCCGCCTCCTTCGCGAAGTACGTGTCGAAGGGCGGCGTGTAGCGCTTGCCGACCAGGTCGCTGCCCTTCTGCGTGGACAGCACGGGCAGGTCCTTCTTCAGCTTCTTGGCCAGCTCCTCGCGCAGCGCGGCGGCGAGGATGAGCTTGCGGTCGCCCGCGTCCACCGTGACGTAGTCCACGGACGGGTTCACGGCCGCGTACATGTTGGACGGCAGCGTCCAGGGCGTCGTCGTCCAGATGAGCAGCGACGTGTCCGGAGCATCGCGCAGCGGGAAGGCCACGTAGACGCTGGGGTCGTCCACCGTCTTGTAGCCCAGGCCCACTTCGGCCGCGGACAGCGCGGTGCCGCCGCGCGGCCACCACCAGACCACCTTGTGGCCCTGGTACAGCAGGCCCTTCTTGTAGAGCTCGGAGAGCGCCCACCACACGCTCTGCACGAAGCCTCGGTGATAGGTGACGTAGGCCTCGTTGAGGTCCACCCAGAAGCCGATGCGCTGGGTCAGCCGCTCCCACTCCGACGTGTAGCGGAACACGGACTCGATGCAGCGCTCCGTGAAGGGCTCCACGCCGTACTTCTCAATCTCCGCCTTGCCGTGGATGCGGAGCTCCTTCTCCACCTCCACCTCCACCGGCAGGCCGTGCGTGTCCCAGCCCGCCTTGCGCGGCACGTAGTGGCCCCGCATGGTCTGGTAGCGCGGGAACAGGTCCTTGATGACGCGCGTGAGGACGTGGCCGTTGTGGGGCAGGCCGTTCGCGGTGGGCGGGCCTTCGTAGAAGACGAAGGAGGGCTTGCCTTCGTTCGCCTTGAGCGATTTTTCGAAGATGCCGCGCTCCTTCCAGAAGGCCAGGATGCGGCGCTCCTCGGCCGGGAAGTCCATCTCCACGGGGACCGCGTTGAACAGGGGCGAAGGCGTTTCAGGCATGGTGGCCGCTTGATACCACCGGCCCGGCCCCTTGGCAGTGAATCCAGGGCCTTGCGAACCCGCCCGCACGCCGGTGGACAGATTTGTCTAAGCTGAAATCCGTGTAATTCGCGTGTGGGAGGTGGCACCCTGGCCGCTCCCCGGGCAGCCACTGGAGGTCCCGCGTGACGCACGTCCCCCTGAAGCCATCCCTCTTTTGCCTTCTGGCGGCGCTGGTGCTGTGCCTGGGCGCAAGCCGCGCGAGCGCCCAGGTGTCCCGGACGCTGAGCACGCCGGGGCCCACGGCGCAGGCGCAGAAGGTCTACAACCTGCTGACGGACCTGGAGAACAACAGCCGCAACGGCGGGACGAAGCAGACCATCATGGGCCAGCACTGCGAGGCCCAGAAGGAGGCCTACGCGGGCGAGTACTGGGTGAAGGTGGGGGACATTTCTGGCCGCCGCCCGGGCTTCGTGGAGTTCGACTTCGGGCCGGGCAATTACCGGAACACCTACGCGGAAGCGTACGTGGACTACGCGGTGGGCTTCGCGCGCGACCGCTTCAGCTACGGCGAGGGCATCGTGGGGTTCAGCTTCCACATGTCCTATCCGGGCGCGCCGGTGAAGAGCTGGCCGAACAACTTCCGGCAGTCATGGATGGACTCCAACTGGTTCGGCCGGGTCATCAACTGGCAGGCCAACACGGCGGAGTATCAGGCGCTGCTGAGGGACTTGTCCTTCGCGGCGGACAAGCTCGCGTACCTCCAGCAGCAGGGCGTGCCGGTGCTGTACCGCCCCTTCCACGAGATGGACAAGAAGGGGAGTGCGTCACCGTTCTGGTGGGCGAACCAGGACCCTGCTCAGTACAAGCAGCTCTGGAACATCACGCACGACTATACGGGGCTCGCGGGCTACAACAAACCGCGCATGCTGGCGGAGACGGACAAGCTGCCGGTGCGCTGGGGTGACAGCCGCTACGGCACGGTGTCCGAGTTGGACGCGCGCCCGTGGGCCATCTACTCCATCTGGGGCGACTCGCTCGTCTACAACCTGGGCACGACGAGCCCCAATGACTGGAACGTGTCCAGCAACTACAAGGCCATCAAGGACACGTATGGGTATTACAGCACGTACTGGCGCGTGCTGACCGGCGGGAGCAACGCGACCTACAACTGGGGCGCGCTGCGCTGAGGAGCCCCGAGGCTCACCAGTCCGTGGGGCGGTAGTCCTTGAAGAAGTTGCCCCAGACGTACTCGCCGGTGTTCACGGCGGTCATGATGGGGTCCACGACGCGCGCGGCCCCGTCCACGATGTCCAGCGGGGGCTGGAAGTCCAGCTCCTGCGTCTTGCGCTCGGCGAAGCGGGCGGGGTCTTCGTCCGTCACCCAGCCGGTGTCCGCCGCGTTCATGAAGATGTTGTCCCGCGCGTAGTCCGGCGCGGACGTCAGCGTCATCATGTTCAGCGCGGCCTTGGCCATGTTGGTGTGCGGGTGCCGGTCCGTCTTCGTCCAGCGGGAGAAGCTGCCCTCCATGGCGGACACGTTGACGATGTGGCCCGGCCGCGAGCGGTCCTTGAGCATCAGCGGCTTCAACTTCCCGCACAGGATGAAGGGTGCCACCGCGTTCACCAGGTGCACCTCCAGCATCTCCGCGGTGCGCACCTCCGACAGCTTGAGGCGCCAGGAGTTCGTGGCCCGCAGGTCCACCTGCTGGAGGTCCGCGTCCAACCTTCCCTGCGGGAAGAGGGCGTGCGTGTCGCCCTCCTGCTCCATGGCGTAGGGCAGCAGCGACAGCGCGGCGGAGGAGTGGATGCCCAGCGCCGGGTCGCTGCTGCGCCAGTTCGCCACGGGCAGTGACGCGTTGCCCACGTCGCCCGGGCCCAGCGCGGGACGGAGCGCGGCGACGCAGGCCTCGTGGCCCGCGAGCAGTGCGCGCAGCTGGGGGGGCAGGGTGCCCACGTCGCGCAGCTCACCGTCCAGCAGGTGCTGGTAGAAGCCCGGCGGCCGGCGCACGGTCTGCGCGGCGTTGTTGATGAGGATGTCCAGCCGCTCGTGCGTCTGTTCAATGTGGCGCGCGAACAGCTCCACGCTGGGCGCGTGACGCAGGTCCAGGCCGTGCACCTGGAGCCGGTGGGCCCAGTCCGCGAAGTCCGGCTCGCGCGCGTAGCGGTGCACCGCGTCCTGGGGGAAGCGCGTGGTGGCGATGACCGTCGCCCCCGAGCGCAGCAGCATCAGTGACGCCTGGAAGCCAATCTTCACCCGCGCGCCGGTGATGAGCGCCACCTGGCCCTTGAGGTCCGCGCGCTGCGTGCGCCGGGCGTAGTTCAGGTCCCCGCACGGGATGCACATGGCGTCGTAGAAGAAGTGGACCTTGCGGAACTCCACCTTGCACACGTAGCACTTGCGCGGCACCTCCAGCAGGCGCTCCGGCGCGGCTTCCGGGGGCGGCGCGGGCAGCACGGGCAGGGTGAGCACCGGCGCCTTGCGCAGCACGCGGATCTCCGTGCTGGAGCGCACGGCGCGGTCGTTGGCGCGCAGCGCGTCCTTCTTCTCCTTGCGGAGCGCGTTGACCATCCGCGACTTCGTGGCCTTGTCCGGGTGGATGAGCCGGCCCGCGGCGGCCATCAGGGCGTGGTGGTCCTCCTGGGGCAGGTGGTGCAGCAGCGCGCGGTGCTCGGCGAGCGTGCCGAGCAGCGCCGTGGCGCGGCGCACGTCCTCCACGGAGACGTCGGGCGGCAGGGCCGTTTCGGTGTCGGACGGGGGCGGGAGGTTCTCGACGGCCGGATTCTTCACGCCCTGGTGCTTACCCTCCCGGACGGCCCGGGGAAAGGCGCGGCGCGAAGGGTGCCCGAGCCGGCCCGGAGGGCGGCCGGTGGGACACCACGCGGGCGGGCGATGACGCGCCCGGGGAACCGCTCAGGGGGCCTTCCCGGTCGTCCCGGAGGCGGCCGGAGCGGTCCCGTCCCGCTCCAGCCGGACGACGCCGTCGGCCCGGTAGAACTGGCGGTAGAACCAGGCGTTCCGGCTGACGATGTCGTTCAGGATGCGAGTGGACAGGTCCGCGTCCATGAAGCTCCCGGGCGCGGACAGCTGGGGTGAGACCCGGTGCGGGAACTTGAAGTGGTAGTGCGAGTCACTCTCGTGGGTCCGCTGGGTGATGCGCTCCAGGGAGAGCGTCTCCGGCTGCGCGCCCAGCCACCGGAGCAGCTCCTCCGTGTACCCGCTCGGGTCCTTGATGAACGACTCGAAGCGCCAGAAGAAGAGGTTCGCGCGGAGGTCCGGGACGTCGTTCAGGTTCGCGAGCGCCCGGAGCGGCCCTCCGACGGTGCCCGTGTGGGCGAACAGCTGCGTCGCGCGCGCCTCCACCAGGTTCTGCTCCAACTGACCGGGGAAGGTCAGCAGCAGCGTCTTGCGGTGCTGGAGTTCGATGCTCTTGTAGATGTCCCGCAGGTCCCTCAGGCAGACGATCATCTTGAAGTCCGGGTAGAGCTCCCGGAGCGTCTCCACGATGAAGAGCCAGTAGCGGCTCTTGTCCACCGTGAAGGGCTGCTCCGTGTCGCTGGACCAGGCCTCCATGAACGCGCGGGTCGCACGCCCCAGCCGCCGGTAGACCTGCTCGAAGTCCGTGTCGAGCTGCGCGAGCAGCGCGGCGTCCTGGCTCCAGCTCTGCCGCATCGACTCCACCAGGGACGACAGGGGCGAGGTCGGGGTCGCGTGAATCTGGGCGTGCATCCCCAGGATGTTGCACAGCAGCGTCGAGCCGCTCCGGGGCAGCCCGGTCAGGAACACCAGCGACCTTTTCATGGTGAGGCTCCGATGGCGGAGGCCCGGCCTCGCCGCCCGGGATTGTCCGTGACGCACCCGACCCCGGCAAGTCGCATGTTTCAGGTGGAATCCATGCCTGAACCACTGTCTTTGTATTGCGGGATGCCCGCGCTATCCTGGCGAAGCCGTCATAAAGGAGGCGGCCCCCCATGATGACCCAGGACATGATCATCCGTGCTTGGAAGGACCCGTCGTTCCGCGCCACCCTCACCGTCGAGCAGCTCGCCGAGCTGCCCGCGAGCCCCTCAGGCCCGACGATGAATGAGCTGAACGAGGGCGACCTGATGGACGTCGTGGGCGGCGCGCAGGCCGTCAGCCACCGCAACTCCTGTGGCTACATCTGCACCCTCACCACCGAGTGTGGTTGCTGAAAACCGTTGGATGGCGGCGCCGCTCCCTGGCTGGGGAGCGGCCTGCTCTTCCTGAGGCGCGGGGGCTCCGGCTCCCGTGCCTTTTTCGTCTCCGCCCGGAAGTGCCATGCTCCTTGCGGCGCGGGGTTGCCGGTGAATGGAGCGCAGGGCACGCATGCGAGATTTCGTAGGGGCTGAAGCTTGGATGAAGTCGGCGTTCCTCCATGAGCGGGCCCTGTCCGCGGGAGAGGAGCTCGCGGCCGAGGAGCTCCAGCAGGCCGAGCAGCGGTTCCAGGCGTGGAAGAAGAGCACGCTGAGCGATGACACCTCCTTCGAGGAGCGGCTGCGCAGCGCGGGGCTGGATGCCGCGTCGTTCCAGCGGCTGCTCGCCCGCGGCACCGCGCGGACGGACGCGCTGGGGTGGCTGCCGCTCTTGCGCGAGGTGCTGGAGGACGGCTGCGCGGACGTCGTCCTCCCTTCTCCGCCGCCGCCGCCAACGCCGACGCCGGACGCCGGTCAGCGGATGCGCGTGCCCGCCCTGACCCGCCGCTTCCTCCAGTGGGGGCTTCGCCAGCTGAGGGCCGGAGTGGAGGCGCTGGCCGCGCGCCACGGGGGCTCCGCGGAGGCGCTGCTCGCCCCGCGCGCGGAGGCCCAGCTGGTGGAGTCGCTGGACCAGCGGCTGATGAGCCACGCGACCCGGGCCCTGGTGCTGGAGCTCAACGTGGCCCGCATGCGCGGCGAGCTGCGGGGGGACACACCCCAGGCGCGGTTCGCGGACTTCGCCGTGCGCACCCTGGAGGGGCCGGGCCGGCTGGGCACGTTCCTGGAGGAGTACCCGGTGCTGGCGCGGCTGCTGGTGGCGACCCTGGAGCGCTGGCTCCAGAGCAGCCTGGAGCTGCTGACGCGGGTGGCGGAGGACCGGGAGCAACTGGGCGCGGTGCTGGACGGAGGGCGCGCGCCCGGGGCGCTGGTGTCGGTGCGGACCGGGGCAGGGGACCTGCACCGCGGCGGGCGCAGCGTGGTGCTCCTGACGTTCGGCTCCGGCCTGCGGGTCGTCTACAAGCCCCGGTCCCTGGAGATTGAAGCGCGCTACCAGGAGCTGCTGGGCTGGTTGGAGCAGGGCGGCCTGCGCCACCCGCATCGGCGGCTGAAGGTGCTGATGCGCGAGGGCTACGGCTGGGTGGAGCACGTCGAGACGGGAGGCTGCGACACGCGCGAGGCCGTGGAGCGCTTCTACTGGCGGCAGGGCAGCCACCTGGCGCTGCTGTACCTGCTGCGCGCGGTGGACTTCCACTACGGGAACCTGCTGGCCGCGGGCGAGCACCCGGTGCTGGTGGACCTGGAGGGGTTGTTCCACCACCGGCCGTCCCTGGGCGAAGGGGACACGGCGATGCACCGGGCCGCGCTGGTGCTGGACCAGTCGGTGCTCAGCATCGGGCTGCTG
>NZ_RAVY01000219.1:0-15367 GCF_003611625.1 Corallococcus sp. CA054B | reverse complement strand
CTCCTGGAGGGCTACTCCGCCCGGCTCGCGCGCGTGGCGCTGGCGTCCGCGGAGGCGGGCAACCTCAACCGCGCCATGCGGCAGAACCTGTGGGGCATGTGGCCGCACTTCCTGTCCTACGGCGCCATCACCGGCGCGTGCGCGCTGGCCGGCTACTTCCTGGAGCCGCTGATGGTGGCGCTGCCGCACGGGATGGTGCGGGGCCTGGCGTGGGCGTACCCGGCCATGGCGTCCGTGGCGGCGGCCATCGCCGCGCAGTCCAGCCACGCGAAGCGCGCGCCCCTGTACGCGGGCCTGGCCGCGGCGGCCGTCACCACGGCGGTGGTGCTGGTGCAGCTGCAGGAGCAGCGGCCGTGAGCACGACGCCCACGTCCACGCCCGTGCCTTCCGAGCCCGCCGCCGCGCCGGCCTTCACGCCGCCCGCGCGGCTGTCGCGGGGCACGCTGTTGCGCGTGTTCCTGCGCTCGCTCTTCCTCCAGGCGTCGTGGAACCCCAAGGGCATGCAGAACCTGGGGCTCGCGTACGCCGTGTACCCGGCGCTGGCGAAGCTGTACCCGCCGGGCCCGCTGCGCGAGGCGGCGGTGCGCCGGCACCTGGTCTTCTTCAACACGCACCCGTACGTGGCGGCGGCCATCGTGGGCGGCGTGGTGAACCACGAGCAGAAGATTGCCCGGGGGGAGGAGACGCCGGACCGCGTGGTGGGCTTCAAGGCGGCGCTGATGGGGCCGCTCGCGGCGCTGGGGGACGGGTTCTTCTGGCTGTCGCTCAAGCCCGCGGTGGGCGGCCTGTGCGCGGCCATGGTGCCGCTCCTGGGCGTCTGGGCGGTGGCGCTCTTCCTGGTGCTGTACAACCTGGTTCACCTGCTGCTGCGCATCCGGCTGTACTGGCTGGGCCTGAATCTGGGAGACCGGTTGGTGGAGGCCGTGGCGCGGGTGAACCTGCCCGCCAAGGGCGCCCGGTTGAGGGGCGTGGCGGCGGCGAGCGCCGGCGGCCTGGCCGCGTGGCTGGCGGTGAGCTTCGGGGCGACGGCGGGCGGGACCTGGGCGCCGTTCCTGGCGGTGGGGTGCCTGGCGGTGGGCGTTTTGGCGTACGTGCTCGTCAACCGGCGCGTCCCCACCTACATGGTCCTCTACGTCGCGGCGGGATTGGCCTGCGCGGCGGGCGCCTTTCTGTGAGTACGAACAGTCGAGTGAAGCGGGAGTCGCACGATGGCGAGTGAAGCCGAGGGAACCTTCGAGATCATCAACGCGCTGGGGCTGCATGCCCGGGCCGCGGCGCAGATGGTCAAGGTGGCCAACCGCTTCAAGAGCGAGGTCTTCATCAAGGCCTCCGGGCAGCGCGCCAACGCCAAGTCCATCATGGGCGTGCTGATGCTCGCGGCGGCCCAGGGCACGAAGGTGACCCTCACCTGCAAGGGCGAGGACGCCGAGGCCTGCTTGTCCGAATTGAAAAAGCTCATCGAGGACCGGTTTGGCGAAGCGCAGTAAGCGTCGAAAGGGGAGTTAGACTCCCCATGAGGTCAGGAGAACCGTGAGCAGCCAGGCCACCCCTACACTCAGGTTGACGGGCATCGGCGCCTCTCCGGGCGTGGCGGTGGGCCATGCCTTCATCCTGGACAGGAAGCGCATCCGCACGCCCAAGCTGCGCCTGGCGGACGCGGAGGTGGAACCCGAGCGGATGCGGATGAAGACCGCCATCGACCTGTCCGACCGCCAGCTCGCGGAGCTCAAGGACCAGATTACGCGCACGGAGGGCAGCGACCACGCCCTCATCCTGGAAGCGCACCGGCTGATGCTCCACGACCCCATGCTCGTGGACGAGGTCAACCGCCTCATCGTGGAGGACCGCATCAACGCGGAGTGGGCGGTGCGGCGCACGGCCCGCAAGATCAAGCACCTCTTCGACAACATCCCGGACGAGTACTTTCGCGAGCGCCGCTCGGACGTGGACTACGTGGCCGACCGCATCATCCGCAACCTGATGGGCCAGGTGGTGGACGAGGACGTGGAGGTGCCCGCGGAGGCCATTGTCGTCGCGCATGATCTGCCGCCCGCGGACGCTGCGATGATGGCTCGCAGCGGACGCGTGGCGGGCTTCGTCACCGACCTGGGCGGACAGACCAGCCACACCGCCATCGTCGCCCGCGCGCGGGAGACGCCCGCGGTGGTGGGCGCGGGGCGCGCGAGCGAGCAGATTTCGCCGGGCGACCTCGTGGCCATGGATGGCACGCGCGGCGTGGTGCTGGTGAACCCCACGGAGGACCAGCTGGCGCTGTTCCGCGAGGAGCAGCGCCGCTACCTGGAGAGCGAGCAGCTGGCGCTGGCCACCAAGGACCAGCCTGCGGTGAGCACGGACGGCTTCCGCATCCGGCTCAATGGCAACATGGAGTTCCTGGAGGAGATCCCCTCGCTCCTGGCTCACGGCGCGGAGGGCATTGGCCTGTACCGCACGGAGTTCATGTTCCTGGACCGCAAGACGGCGCCCACGGAAGAGGAGCACTACCGCGCCTACAAGCAGGTGCTGGAGGCCATGGGCGGGCGTCCCGTCACCATCCGCACGCTGGACCTGGGCGGCGACAAGGTGCCGGGCAAGACGAAGCACGAGAAGGAACCCAACCCGGCCATGGGGTTGAGGGCCATCCGCTACTGCCTGTCCAACCGGGAGCTGTTCCGCGTCCAGCTGAGGGCCCTGCTGCGCGCGAGCGTGCACGGCAACCTGCGGCTGATGTTCCCGCTCATCTGCGGCGTGAGTGAGCTGCGCGAGGCGCGCAGCGAGCTGGAGGCGTGCCGCACGGCGCTGGGCCGCGCGGGAGTGCCGGTGGGCAAGCGCTTCCCGGTGGGCATCATGGTGGAGACGCCCAGCGCGGCGACCATCGCGGATCGGCTGGCGCAGGAGGCGGACTTCTTCTCCATCGGGACGAACGACCTCATCCAGTACTCGCTGGCCATCGACCGCCAGAACCGCGAGGTCGCGTACCTCTACCGGCCGCTGCACCTGTCGGTGCTGCGCATGCTCCAGGGCATCGTGGACGCGGCGAAGGCCGCCAACATCCCCGTGTCCATGTGCGGCGAGATGGCGGGCGACCCGCTCTTCACCCTGGTGCTCCTGGCGCTGGGCTTCGACGAGCTGTCCATGACGTCCGGGCAGATTCCGGTGGTGAAGCGGATGATGCGCCGGGTGAGCCGGAGCGAGGCGATGGAGATGCTCCAGGGCGCCATGGAGCTGACGACCGCCGAGGAGATCGAGCGCTTCGTGCGCACGGAGATGGACCGGCGTTTCGGAGGCCAGGAAGGCTCGCTGCTGTTGCCGGTGCATGAGCCTGAACCCGAGCCCGTGTAGGCCCTGCTCCCTTCGCATGAATGCGAGGGGAGGGGGTCGCCGATTCCAGGTGGAGTGCGCACGTTCGCCGGACACGAATGCAGGAGGCAGCAGCGTGTTCAAGCCAACGGACATTCAGCGGGGCATGACGGTGCGGGACCGGGACGGCGAAGCGCTCGGCGGCATCGTCGCGGTGGACCCGCGCGGCTTCACCATCGGCAAGGGGCGCATCTTCGAGCGGGAATACCCCGTGCGCTTCTCCGACGTCGCGGACCTGGACGGGGATGACGTCTACCTGCGCCGGGACCTGGCCAGCCTCCCGGGCGCCATGCTGGCCGAGGGCGCGCTGGACCTGGACGATGACTCGCGCCACGACCTGGGGACCGCGCCGCACCGGCCGGTGGCCTACACGCACGACCTGACGGGCGCGCTGGTGCCCATGGAGTAGCGGGCGTCCGCGCGCACGCACCGCCCTCTACCTCGGACGGGACTCCTCATCTTCACCGGTGGGGGGCCCGTCCTCGCTGTTCTTGCCTTCTGGCGGCTTGCTGTGTCGCCCGCCGTGCCGTCCTTCCTCGGGCGACAGCATCCGGGAGATGGGGCGCAGCACCACCAGCGACAGGAGGGCCAGGGCCACGGTGACAGCGGCCGCCACGTAGAGGCCCAGCCCGCAGGCCAGGCCCACCGAGGCCGTCAACCAGAGGTTCGCCGCCGTGGTGAGCCCTCTCACGGCTTCCCCGTGGCGCAGGATGACGCCCGCGCCCAGGAAGCCGATGCCCACGACGACCTGGCTGGCGATGCGGCTGATGTCCGTCTGCGTGCCGCTGGGGTTCGCCCCCATCCGGAGCAGCTCCTCCGTGTACACGCTGGAGAGCGTGAAGCAGCACGCCCCCAGCGACACCAGCGTGTGCGTGCGCAGCCCCGCGGCCTGGTTGCGCGCCTCGCGCTCCACGCCCAGCGCGCCTCCCAGCAGCGTGGCCAGCACCAACCGCCCGATGACGACGTGAGGTTCCACCCGGACGACGCTACTCGCCCAGCTCGATCTTCTCCTCCGTGTCCGCGTCGTTCAGTTGGGGATTGGGCAGCGTGTCCAGCGTGGCCACCAGCAGCTTGTAGGACGGCACCACGTAGGGCTCCACGTCCTGGCCCAGCTCCGTCACGTACTGCTCCTTGCGCTCCACGTACTTCTTGTCCTCGGAGTCCCAGCTGCCGCCGGCCTCCGCGGCCCAGACCTCCTCGCCGTCGCGGCAGCGGATGAGCTGCGCCCGCACCGCCACCTCCGCGCCGTCACCCACGCGCTTCACCGCCGGGTCCAGCCAGAGCACGCCCTCGATGCCCTCCACGCACTGCTCCTTGAAGGTGGGGTCCGTGGGGCGCTCCGGGAGGGACGTGTTGGCCTTCACCAGGTAGTCCCGGTTCTGGTTGAGCCACTGCCGGGCGATGAGGCTCCACAGGTCGCCGATGTACTGCTGGCCCTGAGGGAAGGGCTGCGTCACCACCGCCAGCCGCTTCACCTGCAGCCGGTCCACCGTCGCGTAGTCGGGACGCAGCCGCTGGCTCTTCACCGTCGCGCAACCCGTGAGCACCATCAGACCCAGCACCGCGCCCACCCGCTTGAACGTCCCCATGGCTTGAAGCTCCCGAAGAAAGAACGGCCCCGCGCTTCCCTTGGGGGAAGGCGGGGCCGAAAGGTCCGGCGCGGATATTAAGCGCTTCCTCCGCGCTGTCAGGCGGCGCGTGTGGAGGACGTGTCACCGCCCGAGGCGGAGCCGCCCTCCGACGAACGTCCCGCGTCCTTCTGCCGCTTGTCGTGCATGAGCTGCATCACCGCCGCCAGCACCGTGAAGGACACCAGCAGCGTGGTGATGAGGCCGATGCAGGCGACGATGCCCATGGAGCGCAGGCCGTTGTGGCCGGCCACCAGCAGCGCCGCGAAGCCCGCCACCGCCGTCAGCGTGGAGGACACCACCGCCGCGCCCACGCTGCGCAGCGCCACCAGCGGGGACGTGCCCTCCAGGAAGCGGTGCAGCAGGTACAGGCCGTGGCTCACGCCGAAGCCCAGCAGGATGGGCAGGATGATGATGTTCATGAAGTTCAGGCGCAGGTCGAACAGCGCCATGAAGCCCATCATCATCGCCAGGCCCACCGTCAGCGGAATCACGGACGCCAGCGCCAGCTTCACGTTGCGGAAGTCCGCGAAGTGCATCACGAGAATCCACAGCGCGGTGAGGATGACCGTGAGCTTCGCGTCCTTGAGCACCATGCGCGCCAGCGACGCGTACAGCTGCGTGGCGCCCGCGGCGCGGAACTCCTTCTCCACCGGCGCGCCCGTGGGGCCGCCTTCCGTGAACTTGCCCGGCGTCACCATGCCCTTGATGGAGCGGGTCTGGTCCGCGAACTGGAGCATCTGCTTGCCGTCCCACAGGTCCACGCTCGGGTAGATGAACGTGAGGTAGCCGTGGTTCTCCGGGCTCGTGGTGGGCAGGTGGCGGAACTGCGAGGCGTAGATTTCCGGCACGTTGTGCACGTCGAAGGGGCGCGCCTCCAGCATCTTGAAGAACAGGGCCGCCTTCTCCTGCGTCTCCGGCGGCAGCGCCTTCACGTCGATCTCCTTCAGCTCCTCCTGCCACTCCTCCAGGATCTTCGCGTTCGCCTGGGAGATGCCCTCCGGCGGCACGAAGGTGAAGAGGCTCATCACCTGGGAGATGGCGGGGCGCTTCTTGGGGTCCGCCGTCAGCTCCTTGTAGAGGGCCTCCGTCTCCGCCAGGTCCTTGGTGTAGATGGCGAGCGGGTCGCTGGCGATCTTGAAGCGCGCGTTGATTTCATCCTGCAGCACCACGGACGGCTGGTTCGCCGGCATCAGCGCGCGGGTGTTGTAGTTGAAGCGGACGCCGTACGGCAGCCGCGCGAAGAAGCCCGCGTCCGCCGGGGGCTCGCCGCTCTTCCACGGGATGGCCGCGCCGCACACCACCGCCACAATCACGCAGCCCACCGCCAGCACCAGGCCGGGGCGCGGGATGCGCAGCTCCTTGCCGGACGCGTTGTTCGTGGGCGGCGGCTTCATCACGCCAATGAGCTTCTGCGGCAGCTCCGGGTTGCGGCGCCCGGCAAGCGCCAGCATCGCCGGACACCAGGAGAACAGCGTGAAGCCCAGCATCAGCGTGCCCGTGCCGGCCAGGAAGCCGAACTGGGAGAAGCCTTTGAACTCGCTCACCATCAGCACGTAGAAGGAACCCGCCACCACCACCGCGGACACCAGCGCCGGGCGGCCCGCGTTGATGACCGCGTCGCGGATGGCCACGTCGTAGGGCTTGCCCGCGCCCAGCTCCAGGCGCGTGCGGAAGATGAAGTGGATGCCGTAGTCGATGCCGAACCCCATCAGGATGCCGCCCAGGATGGAGGTGATCATGTTGAGCTCACCCAGCGTCGCGTAGGTGAAGCCCAGCGTGTACAGCGTGCCCGCCACCGTGCCGCTCACCACGATGAGCGTGGGCGCCCACTTGCGGAAGAACGCGATGGTGATGGCGAAGATGGCGACGAGCGCGATGATGGTGACCGGCTGGAGCGACTCCTCGATGGCGTACGAGTCGTCCACCGCCGTCTTGTAGGAACCCGTGAAGCCGTAGGCGACCGTCTTCTTGTCGCCCATCTTGTAGTAGTCCTCCACCAGCTGCACGCCCGCGGCGTTGCTCTTGGAGTACTGCTCCAGGTCCACGCGCAGCTTGTCCACGTACTGCTTCGTCTGGCCAATCTGGTTGGTGTCCCACATCGGCTTGATGAGGAGCATCACCATCTTGCGGTCCGGGGAGATGTAGTAGTCGTCCGCGATGCTCTTGTTGCCAACGCTCGAGTACTTGTCGACCAGGTCCTGCAGGTCCAGCTTCACCGGCTCCGTCTTCTTGATTTCAATGTAGAAGGGGTTCGCGCGGCGGATCTGATCCTTGAGGAACGCCATGATGCGGCGCTTGCCCTCGGCCAGGTCCTCCGTCTTCACGAACAGCACCATGTTGTTCTGAACGAACTCGACGGGGATCTTGTAGGTGACGGAGCGCGCGTGCTCCTTGTCGTTGCCCACCATCACGGCCAGGTCGTCCGCGACCTTCTTGATCGTGGCCTCGTCATCACCGCGCAGCGCGACCATGAAGAAGCCGCTGCCGCCCACCATGTCGATGACGCGCTTGACGTCCTTCACCTCCTGGAGGTCCTGGGAGATGAGGTCCAGCTGGTTCGAATTGATGGTCAGCTTCGACGTGCCCCACACCGAGATGCCGAGCAGCAACAGCAGCACGATCATCACGGTGCCGGGGCGCCGGACCAGCATCTCTGCGTAGGCCAGCGCGAGGCGGGGCGGGGGATGGGAGGAAGGATTGCCGCTCATGGGCGCGGGACCCTATCGCCGAACGTTCCCGCCCGGAAGCAAAGCCAGGGATGCCTGTCCGCCCCTCCTCCGCGCGAGACAGGGCCTCTTGCGTCGAGGGAATAAACCGCGACTTCAGTGTCCTGGAGGCCCGCCCAGGGGGACGACCTGTGCCTGCGTCCCACCCGGGACGGGCTCATCGCGGGGCGGGAGGAGGAAGGGGAGCGGGTTTCGCAGGAAGCGCAGGAACACCGCGCCCAGGAAGCGCGCACCGTCGCGCAGCGGGACG
Organism: Corallococcus sp. CA054B; assembly: GCF_003611625.1. Lineage (NCBI taxonomy): Bacteria > Pseudomonadati > Myxococcota > Myxococcia > Myxococcales > Myxococcaceae > Corallococcus > Corallococcus sp. CA054B. The sequence goes on along the minus strand of NZ_RAVY01000219.1, from coordinate 7,403 downwards.
TCGCGAGCGCGCAGGGCCACGCCCAGGGCCAGTGCGAAGGACACGCCGAAGTTGACGACGCCCACGACGAGCACCCCCGCGGCGGCCGCCAGGAAGCCCGGCTCCAGCACGGCGGAGGGGCCCAGCGCGCACCCGGCGAAGGCCAGCGCGCCGAAGGAGAAGGTCACGTGCCGCACGTCCAGCGGGACGCCGAAGAAGCCGCCCACGCCCGGCATCACCGCCAGCAGCACGCCCAGGGTGACGCCGCCACCCACGCCCGCCGCGTGGTGCATCAGCGCGTCCGCCACCCTGCGCGCGCCCGTCACGCCGAAGACCGTGCGCAGCACGCGGTGGTGGGCGAGCGCCTCCGGCAGGCGGCGGTAGACGATGAAGTTCTCGAACCAGCCAGCGGCCACGCTGGACACCCAGAGCATCACGCCGGTCAGGGCGGCGTAGAAGAGCGTCGCGCTCTTCCAGGGGTGCAGCGTCTCCACCACGTGCCGCGCCTGCTGCTCGGTCAGGTACGCGTGGCCCCGGAGGAACTGGAAGCCCAGCGCCAGCGCCACCGCGACGGGCAGGACGCAGCCCAGGTTGCCCAGGATGGCCGCGAGCTGTGAGCGGGTGATGCGCGGCACCAGCGCCGCCAGGCGCTCCATGCGCCCGGTGCCTTCGTCCGGGCCCGCGTCCTCGCCCACCGCGGCCGCCAGCGTGGAGGCCGTCATGGACGGCTGCTTGGTGGCCAGCGTGAAGCCCAGGAGCTGCATCAGCACGAAGCCGCCCGCGTAGTTGAGCGCGACGAAGAGGCCCGCGAAGAAGGGGGCCAGCGGTAGGCCGGCGAGGAGGAACTTCAGCGCGACGGCGACCGCGGCGACGAGGCCTCCGCCCGACGCCGAGTGCACCATGTGGTGAAACTCGGCCGTCGTGGAGGTGATGTAGTGCTCACCCGTGTTGCCGGTGCGCTCGATGATTTTTCGCGCCATCAGCCGCGAGTTGCGGCGCACCAGCGCGCGCACGGAGCGGTCCGCGTGCGCGTACTCCAGCAGGTCCGACAGGAGCGCCAGCGCCTCGCGCCAGCGGGGCTCGCCTCGGGGCGCGCCCAGCACCCGCGCGATGGCCTCCATCCGGTCCAGGCCGCGCTGGATGCGCTCCAGCCGGTACACCAGGTCCACGCTGACGCCGGAGTCCTCCAGGTGCCGGGTGACGGTGCGCACCACGCCGCGGCAGTCCTCCACCCCGCGGACCAGGTCCGCCAGCGCCTCCTGGGCCCCGTCGCGCGCCAGCACCGCGTCGCACACCAGCCGCAGCCGCAGGAAGGGTGACGCGCGGAAGGACATCCCCGGGGTGCGGTCGCGCACGTCCTCCGCCAGCCCCAGCCCCGCCACCTGCACGCCCAGCAGCAGCAGCGCGTCCATCAGGTCCCCGCGCACCCGCGCGGACGGGGTGGGCTCCGGTGGGGGCGGCTCGCCCACCAGCGCCGTCAGCCGCGCCAGCAGCATGGGGGACAGGGCGCCCAGCCACTCCGCGTCCTCCGGCACCGGGAACAGGCGCAGGAGCAGCTCCGACAGCTTGCCCGGCTCCGGCGGCGCGGGCAGCACGCCGCGCACGAAGCGGTCCGTCAGCTCGGAGAAGAAGCCATTGCCCGCGCTCAGGCCCACCTGGGCGAAGAGCTTCAGGCCCCGGCTGCCCGCGCACACCCCCGCCACCAGCCGGGTGACGGACGCGCGCAGGGCGCTCTCGCCCTCCAGCACGCGCACCAGCAGGGACAGCCGGGAGTTCGCGGAGGACAGCGCGGAGTCGTCCGCGTCCGTGAGGCCGTGGGCGGGGATGCGCTCGCGCATCCAGTGGATCCACCGCTCCACCCATTCCAGGCGCGGCTCCAGACCGTCCTCGGGGACCTCCGACAAGAGCCGGAGCAGGTCCCGGACCGCGGGGTGGCCGGGGGCCCGGGGCGCGTACTGGACGCAGAACGCGTCCATCTCGCGGTCGGACGGCGCACCCCGGAGCAATAGCCGCGGGGCGGGGGTCGAAACGGTCATTCGCCAGGCGCTCCGGGGGAAGGGGAACGCCCAAGCCTACCCGGCCCGCGCCTCCCCCGGAACCCGGGAGGATGGCGGGGGCCTCGTTGCCTGGCCGCCCAGGTGGCGACTGACTGGATTACTTCAACTTCACCGAACCCAGTTCGTTGTTCTTCGCACGCATGGCGCCGAGCAGCCCGTCCCAGCCGCCCTCCTTGAAGAGGGGGCGGACCTGATCATCGCGGATGCCGGTGAGCATGGAGTCGCCCAGCACGGACACGTCCACGACCTTCCAGCCGCTGCCCACCTTCTCCACGGCGTACTTGAGCTTCATCTCCTGCTTCTTCAGCGGGTGGTTGATGAAGATGGTGGAGCCTACGAGCGCCTTGTCGCCCGTCACCTGCGGCTCGTCGTAGGTGATGGAGTCCAGGTTCTTGAAGTTCTCGCGCACCTTGGGGAAGGCGATCTTCGCGAACAGGCTCTGGAAGAGCTGGGTGAACTCCTTGCGCTGGGCGTCCGTGGCCTTGGTCCACTCTTCGCCCAGCAGGAAGAGGCCCTGCTGGTCGCTGCCAAGGTTCTCCAGGGCCTTGAGGTCCTTCTCGTAGCGCACGGACTGCACCACGGTCTTCACCGGCTTGGTGATGGCTTCGGACGCCTTGGGCGCGGCGAGCGCGGGCACGGCGAAGGTGAGGGCAACCAGGAAGGGAAGGGTGCGAAGGCGGGCGATGGCGTTCATATGGGTCGGTGACCTCCAGAAGAAGGGCGCGGGTCCTGTAGCCCAGGAGAACGCCGCGCGAACCATGAAATTCATCCGGCGGGCAGGCACACCCGCGGCGTCGGGTCCGCCTGGCCGCAGGGCGCTTCGCGCCGAATAAACCCCCGTAGCGACAGGTTTGACTCTGCTGGGACCGCACGTTTAGTGTCCGACCCCCTGCGCTGCGTCACCGAATAAGCGCGAAGCCGAGAAGACATGCCTACCGACTTCCTGTTCACGTCTGAATCCGTCACCGAGGGCCACCCGGACAAGATCGCCGACCAGATCTCCGACGGTGTGCTCGATGCCATCATCGCCAAGGATCCGCAGGCGCGCGTCGCCGTGGAGACGCTCGTGAAGACGGGCCTCGCCATCGTCGCGGGCGAGGTGACGACGAACACCTACGTGGACATCCCGAAGATCGTCCGCTCCACCATCACGCGCATCGGCTACACCGACAGCGCCATGGGCTACGACGGCAACACCTGCGGCGTCATGGTGGCCATCGAAGGCCAGAGCCAGGACATCGCCCGGGGCGTGGACAACAAGAAGGACCAGGGCGCCGGCGACCAGGGCATGATGTTCGGCTTCGCGTGCGACGAGACGCCGGAGCTGATGCCCGCGCCCATCCACTACGCGCACCAGCTCACCCGCCGCCTGGCGGAGGTGCGCCGCAAGAACCACCCGTGGATCCGCCCGGACGGCAAGAGCCAGGTCACGGTGGAGTACAAGGACGGCAAGCCGCTGCGCATCGACGCGGTGGTGCTGTCCACGCAGCACTCGGATGACGTCTCCAACAAGAAGATCCAGGAGGCCATCCGCGAGGACGTCATCCTGAAGGTCCTGCCGAAGAAGCTCATCGACAACAAGACCAAGTTCTTCATCAACCCCACGGGCCGCTTCGTCATCGGCGGCCCCATGGGCGACTCGGGCCTCACGGGCCGCAAGATCATCGTCGACACCTACGGCGGCATGGGCCGTCACGGTGGCGGCGCGTTCAGCGGCAAGGACCCGTCCAAGGTGGACCGCTCGGCCGCGTACATGGGCCGCTACATCGCGAAGAACGTCGTGGCGGCGGGCCTGGCCCGTCGTTGCGAGGTGCAGGTGTCCTACGCCATCGGCGTGGCGGAGCCTGTCAGCGTGATGGTCGAGACCTTCGGGACGTCCACCGTGCCGGAGGAGCAGATCGCCCGTGCGGTGCGCCAGACGTTCGGCCTGCGCCCGCGCGAAATCACCGAGCACCTGGACCTGCTGCGGCCCATCTACCAGAAGACCGCCGCGTACGGTCACTTCGGCCGCTCCGAGAAGGAGTTCACCTGGGAGCGCACGGACAAGAAGGACGCGCTGCGTGAGGCCGTCGCCGCCCCCGCGCCCAAGACGCGCACGCCCCGCCTGAAGGCGGTCTGACGCACCGGAAGCACTCCGGTTGAGTCCCCGCGCTCGTCCCCTCCCGGGGGCGAGCGCGTTTTCATTTCCGGGCATGGCGTGTGCGTTGGCCGGGCGCACACGGTAGGTGAATTGTTAGGACACGGCCATGCCGACTTCGGGTGCCACGGCTGGCTGGCGCATCGTGCTGCTCACCGTGGCCCCCGCGGTGGCGCACGACTTCACCCTGGCGCTGAGGGCCCAGGGGCATGACGTGGTGGCGCTGGTGGTGCCGGCGGGCATCCGGGGCCTGCGCCCGCTGGACATGGAGGGGTGGGCGGAGCTGGGGCGGCTCTTCGAGGCCGCGCCACCGTCAGTGGACGTGCTGCTGGTGAGCGAGCGGGCGCACCTGACGCCCCGGTTGGCGGGCCTGAAGCCGGACCTCCTCCTGTGCTTCTTCTTCCCGTGGCGGCTGCCGCCGGAGGCGCTGGCGCTGCCTCGGCTGGGGGCGGTGAACGTGCACCCGTCCCTCCTGCCGCGGTACCGGGGGCCCTGTCCGCTGGGGTGGGCGCTGCGCGAGGACGCTCGCGAATTGGGGCTCACCTTCCACCGCATGGACGCGAGCTTCGACACCGGGCCCGTGCTCGCGCAGGGGATGTTCCCGGTGAAGGACGAGGACACGGAAGAGGTGATCTTCGAGATGCTGATGCTCGCGTCGCGCCGGCTGCTGCCCGGGGTGGTGGAGCGCGTGGCGCGGGGGGACGTGGGCGAGCGGCAGGTGGACGCGGACGCGACCCTGGCGCCCTTCTTCGAGCCGGCGTACCGGGACATCGACTGGTGCGACAGCGCGCGCTCCGTGCACTTGAAGGTGCGCGCGTGCCGCTTCGCCGGGTGGCGTGAGGGCAGGGGCGATGCGCGGGCCCTGCTCCAGGGCCATTGGGTCCGGGTCCAGCGCACGCGAGCGTGGCGGGGCGAGGACCCTCATGCGCAGCCGGGCACGCTGCTGGCCCGGCAGGGGGACGAGCTGTTGGTGCAGTGTGGGGACACGCCGCTCTGGGTGGTGTCGCACGCGCCGGAGGTGGCCTGAGCGGGGCCAGCCGGGCGGGCGGATGGGGGCGCGCGGGTGGCACCCGCCGACGGGCGGACACACACAAGGGTATGACGACCCGCAGCCGTTGCCCATCGTGCGGCACAGCCGCAAGCGCGGGCCGTGGATCTGGCGCTGCCACGTGGACCTGTCGAATCCGGAGCCGTCGCTGTGGGCGTACCTTTCGGGCTCACGGTGGCGGAGGCGATGTGGAAGGGCACGCCCATCATCGGAGGGAACGTGGGCGGCATCCGTCATCAGCTCGAGGACGGGCACAACGGCTTCCTGGTGGACTCGGTGGACCCGTGCGCCGCGCGCATCGTGCAGGTGCTCCGGAACCCGAAGCTGCGTCACCAGCTGGGGCACCACGCGCATGAGACGGTGCGCCGCCGCTTCCTGCTCACGCGCTACCTGGAGCAGTACCTGGACCTCTTCAACGCGTTCGAGGCCCGCTACCACCTGCGTCCCCTGCCGCACCTGACGACGTGAGTCAGCGCGAGTCCAGGGCGCAAGGGGGGTGGGGTGGGTGCGGCGATTGCACGGAGGTTGCGCCTTGAGGCCGCGTGCCTCTTCGCCACGCCCGGTGCGCGCGGTGACACGACACGGTGGCGCGTCGCACATGACGTTCGCGCCAGAAAGACAGACATGACCCTCCGAAATGCCCTCCGTCCCTGGCTCAGGGCCCATGGCGTGTGGGTGACCTTCGTGGTGCTGGTCCTCCTCGGCTACGCCGCGATGGTGCTGTACGTGCTGAACCTGGAGCGAGGAGAGCGGCGCCGGATGACGGCCCAGGACATGCGGCACATCCTGATGGCGTTGACGCGGTACGCGGAGCGCACGGGACACGCGCTGCCGCCCTCGGCGGGGCTCTCCGTGCTCGAGGAGGAACACCTCCTGGAGCGGCTCCCCGTGGATCCCTGGGGCCATGACTATGTGTACCGCGTGGAGGCGGGCGCGCCGGTCATCTTGTCCTACGGACGTGATGGCATCCCGGACGGTGAAGGCCCGGACGCGGACCTGTCCTCTGGCGTCCTGCTGGCGGAGTGAGGCGGGCCCACGGGTTGCAATGGCAGTCATCCCGGAAGGCAGAGGGGCCTTCCGGTAGGGACACGCTGACCCCGGTACGTGCCGGTCGGCGTGTCGGAAAGACAGACATGGACAAGAAGCAGCGACGTCGGCGCGGCATGACGCTGATTGAAATCATGGTCGTCATCACCATCCTGGGCCTCATCGCCGCCGCGGTGGGCGTGTCGGTGATGGGGCAGTTCGGCCAGGCGAAGCAGCAGCGCGTGGGGCTGGACTTCGGTTCGCTGGGGCAGGGCCTCCAGCTGTACGCGATGAAGAAGGGCCGGCTGCCGGACACCACCTCCGGGCTGCGCGTGCTGGTGGAGGAGAACATCCTCCCGGAGCTGCCGCGCGACCCGTGGGGCAATGACTACGTGTACACGCTGGACAGGGGCGTGCCGGCCATCGTGTCACTGGGCGCGGATGGCGCACCGGGCGGCGACGGCGATGACCGGGACCTCTCGTCGCTCGACAGGGACGCGCGGTCCCGAGGGTGACGTGAGGAGAAAAGGGTGCTGCCCGAGTGGAGAAGCCAGGGTGTCGTGGCGTTTCAGGCCAGGTGCGGATTCGAACCGCGAGCCCCATTGTGGTGGAGCCGTACCAGAGCGTGTAGGGCCTCTCCGGCCGGGCAGCACCTCCAGGGACGCAAATGCCGCGAAAATCCTGACGGGGGGATTTTCGCGGCCGCGCCTTCAGTCCGCGGGGAAGGTCTCCAGCGTGAGGGACTCCGGGGGGACCTTCATCTCGCGCGGCAGCTTGAGGACGCCGTCCAGGTAGCGCCAGCCGGTGCCGTCGTGGCGGAAGTCCGAGCGCTCCACGAAGGACTGGTCCCTTCCCTTCTCGAACACCCTGGCGAAGAAGAGGACGCGGGCGAGCCCCGTCGTGTCCGGAGGCTGGTGACCCAGGACCACCAGCCCCGGGTACTGGTGGGCCTGGGCGAAGGCGCGCAGCTCGCGCACGACGTCCGCTTCCGGACGGGCCCTCATCGGGTGGGCGGGGTGGAGCGTCTTCCACAGGTAGGCCGCTTCGCGCTGGGCGAAGGCGCTGTAGCGGCTGCGCATGAGGCGCTCCGCGTCAGGCGCCTCCGCCTCGCCTTTGTGGAAGGGGGCGCAGCACTGCTTGTAGCGCTGGCCGGAGG
>NZ_RAVY01000218.1:0-15466 GCF_003611625.1 Corallococcus sp. CA054B | reverse complement strand
ATTCTGGAGCGCTCCGGATGGGGCGGGCGGTCCAATCCGGAGCGGCCCAGTGCGTGGGGGATTCCTGGTAGACCCCGGGGCCATGCCGACGATTGCGTTCTGCACCATCAAGGGTGGCGTGGGGAAGACGACCCTGTGTTCGCACGTGGCGGCGGCGCTGGCGGACGCGGGCCACCGGGTGCTGCTGTTGGATCTGGATCCGCAGGCGCATGCGTCGCTGGTGCTGGGCTTGGAGTCGCGGGAAGGCCCGTGCGTGGCGGATGCGTTCGGGCCTCGGCCGAAGCACAAGCTGGATGAGATCGTGGTGGCGTCGCCGAAGCGGCAGGGGTTGTTCATCGCGCCGGGGGCACCGCGCATGGCGGCGCTGGAGCGTGAGTTGTTCGGCTGGGGTCACCGGCTCCAGGCGATTCCGCGCGCGCTGAAGACGCTGTCGTGGACGCCGGACGTCATCGTCGTGGACACGCCGCCGAGCATCGGCGCGTTCACGGAGGCCGTGCTGTGCTTCGCGGACGTGGTGGTGGCGCCGGTGCCCACGGGCGCGTTCGCGCTGCAGGGCCTGGGTGAGATTGAGACCGCGTGGCGCGACGTGCGCGAGGAGGGCGGCCAGCTGGTGGCCGCGGTGAACCTGTGGGACCGGCGCACGCCCGCGACCAACGTCGCGATGGAGGAGGCGCTGAAGGACGTGACGGTGCCGGTGCTGAAGGCCCGCGTCCCGCGCTCGGAGGCCATCAACCAGGCGGGGCTGGGCTACGAGGTGGTGTTCGACGTGAGCCCGAACGCGGCGGGCGCGGAGGAGCTGCGCGCCATGGCCCGAGAGCTGGCGAAGCTCGCGGGCCTGCGCTGAGGCTCCAGGCGCATCAATCCTCTCCGATGGTGCCGACCCGCAGGGGACCGGCGCGCCGGTAGGTGAGCAGCGCCACGCCCTTGGGCGTGATTTGAGAGGCGGCGAGCTGAAGCATGCGGGGCTGCGTTCCCGGCCCGAAGAGGCGCCGGCCGCTGCCAATCGTCACGGGGATGACGTGCAGATGCAGCACGTCCACCAGGTCATGCGCCAGCAGGGTCTGCAGCAGGCCGCCACTGCCATGCACCTGCAGCTCGCGGCCGGGTGAGGCCTTGAGGCGGCGCACCGCCTCCACCGTGTCGCCCTCCAACAGTCTGGAGTTTGCCCACTCCACATGGCGCAGCGTGGTGGACGCCACGTACTTGGGCAGCGTGTTGAGCGGTCCGGCGATGGGGTCGTCCGGCGCCGTCACGCGCGGCCAGTAGTTGGCGAAGATTTCGTACGTCCCGCGCCCGAGCAGGAACGCGTCCGCCCGGCTGAAGATGTCGACGACATGCGTACCGAGCTCCGGGCTGGAATGGGGTTGCACCCAGCCGCCATGAGCGAAGCCGCCGCTCGTGTCCTCCCCCGGGCCTCCCGGAGCTTGGACCACGCCATCCAGCGTCACGAACTCCGTTACCGTCAGTTCCATGGTCCCATCCATCCCTTCCGGGCAATCCATTCGCCCGTCCAAATTGGCGACGAATGGCCCGGGCGTGGATCGACACGCCGGCATTTTCCGGTGCCATGGGGGCGGGCGGGTGTGCGCTTCTCAGTCCAGGTCCTCCAGGGCCAGTGCTACCTGCTCGCGGTAGAGCGGCACTGCCTCCACGGCGAGCAGGTCCATCAGCAGCTTCCGTGCTCCGGCCTTGTCACCCGCTCGCACGAGGTCCCGCGCCCTCATCTCCGTGATGTTCAGCCGGATGGAACCTTCTCGGATTCGCCCGCGCGCTTCGCGCAGCAGCGCGGTCGCGGCGGCCACGTCCTGGATGGCGGCCTGCGCGTCCGACTCGGGGATGGCCACCTGACGGGCCGTGCGCAGCAGCAGGTCGCGCACCTCGGGAGTGAGCACCAGCGTTTCTCCCGCCTCCACGCGCGAGGCCAGTTCCCGCACTGGGTCCCAGTCGATGTCCTCGGACATGTTCAGCGACCACCCTTCCGCTTCCGGCACTTGTCGCGGGGCCAGTCGCCCTGTTGTCCCTCGCAGTACCGGAAGCAGTCGTAGCAGGAGCCTGACCAGTGGTCCTCCTGGCATTGCACGTACTCAGGGCTTGGGCAGGCCGGGACCGAGCGCCGAGCGCACGTTGGCGTCGGTGAAGCTCGTGCCCCAGACGGCGTTGAGCTCCTGGGCGATGAAGGCGGCGCCCGGCTGGAGCGCTCCCAGCGTGGGCTCGAACATCAGCACGCGCGGGTCGGTGAGTTCCTGCAGGCGGGGCACCACGTCGCTCACGTCGCGGCCCTGCTCCTGGGCGGCGCGCACGCCCTGCAGCCACGTGCGCACGGTGCCCTGGGCGTGGGGGACCAGGAGGGGTTGATCCGCCGCTCCCAGCGTCACGAGCAGGTGCCCCAGGCTCAGCGTGATGACGACGCTGCCGTGCTGGGTGAGCAACGGCCCGTGGTCCGGCGGCAGGGTGTTCCAGTCCACGGCCGGGAGGTTCTGGAGGTACATGGGCGTGAAGCGCTGCGGGGCCTGGTCGACGAGCGCGCGCGTGTGCTCCACGGGGATGAGCGTGTCCCAGTCGTCGTGGAGGATGAGGAACGGCGTCTGGACGGTGCTGGCCAGGTGGGCGGCGGTCCAGCGCGTGTAGTCCGTGCCGGGAGTGACGGGGTCGCCGCCGGTGGTGGCGTAGATGCGGCGGAAGTAGGGCTCGAAGAACTGCTGGTAGCGTGAGCGCATGGCCGGGTCGCTCACGCGCGCGGGCACCCACCGGCTCACGTAGTCCACCTCCGCGGCGAAGTCGGACAGCGGGGACAGGACGACGCCCACGGCGGGCACCACGGTGGAGGGGGCATCCGCCGCGGCGTAGAGCGCCTCGTAGCCGCCCCAGGAGCCACCGAAGATGCCGATTCGCGTGGTGTCCACGGTGGGAGCCTGGGCCAGGAAGCGCATGCCCGCGTTCATGTCGTCGCGGTCGTTCTGGAGATCTCCGCCCGCGTAGAAGCGGCCAAAGACGGCGAGCACGCCGAAGTCATGGACCAGATGGATGAAGGCCTCGCCCGCGATGATTTCGGGCGTGGTGGGCGTGAACGCGATGGGCGACGAGCCCGGACCGTGGTGCGGCTCGCTGTCGTCCGGGTGGATGCCGGCGCCGCGCGCGGCCCACTTCGCGTCCACGGCCTCACCGGTCCAGGCGATGCCGTCATAGGGCTTGGTGAGCACCACCGTGGGGGACACGCCCGGCTTCCGGGGCGGGAACCACTGCGCATAGGTCGCGGCGCGGCCGGGCACCTCCAGCTTGAGCAGCTGATAGGGCCAGGTCTGGTTTGCGGCCCTGAACTCCCCGGCGCCGAGCTGGGTCACCTGGACCGTGCCCGGGTCCGTCGGCGTCTCTTCCGGGATCTGGCAGGCGTTGGTGGACGGGCTGGGGTTGCTGCAGCACGCGGTGGGGACGGAGCCCAGGAGGGTGAGGGCCAGGTACGTGGTCGAGAACAGGCGCATGCCCAGCAGACACCGCGGCGCGGAATTTCTGAAAGCGTCCCCGTCCTTTCCGGACGAGGATGGCGGCACATGGACTACCAGGCGGTGTTGTCAGAGGTCTGGGATGCGGTGCGCCCGGTGGTGGGGCAGGGCCGCGTGGCGACGTACATCCCGGCGCTGGCGGCGGTGGACCCGCGCCGCTTCGGCATGGCGCTCGCGACGGTGGAGGGTGACGTGTACGGCGTGGGGGACTGGCGCGAGCCGTTCTCCATCCAGAGCATCTCCAAGGTGTTCACGCTGGCGCTCGCGCTGTCGCGGGACGGGGACGCGCTGTGGAAGCGCGTGGGCAAGGAGCCGTCGGGCAATCCGTTCAACTCGCTGGTGCAGTTGGAGTACGAGCAGGGCATCCCGCGCAACCCGTTCATCAACGCGGGGGCGCTGGTCATCACGGACCGGTTGCAGCGGCTCACCGGGGACGCTCGCGGCACGCTGCGGGACTTCCTCCGCGCGGAGAGCGGCAATCCGTCCGTGGACTTCGATCCGGTCATCGCCGCGTCGGAGGCGGACCACGGCCACCGCAACCGCGCGCTGGCCCACTTCATGGCGAGCTACGGCAACATGGAGAGCGCCGTCCCGGAGGTGCTGGAGCACTACTTCTGGCAGTGCTCGCTGGCGATGAGCTGCGCGGACCTGGCCCGGGCCTGTGGCTTCCTCGCGCGCCATGGTCAGCGCGCGGATGGATCAAGGCTGCTCACGCGCAGCCAGGCCAAGCAGGTCAACGCGGTGATGCTCACCTGCGGCACCTACGACGCGGCGGGGGAGTTCGCCTACCGCGTGGGCATACCGGGCAAGAGCGGCGTGGGCGGAGGCATCATCGCCGTCATCCCCAACCGCTGCGGCCTGTGCGTATGGAGCCCCGGGCTGGATGCGCGGGGCAACTCGGTGGCGGGAGTGGAGGCGCTGGACCGGTTCACGACGCTGACCGGCCTGTCCATCTTCTGAAGCCGCGGCTTCAGCGCAGTCCGTCCAGCAGCGCGGCCAGCTTCTGGGGCTGGGATGCGAAGGGCGAGTGCGATGTGTCCAGCGTGTCCACGGTGAAGGCGTTGCCGGGTGTGAAGGCGTCCGCCTCGCGGATCATCAGGTCCTGGAGCGCGGGGGCCAGGGCGCGGTCCTGGGCACATCTCACGTAGCTGCGCGGGATGCGGCCCCAGCGCTCCTTGGTGGCGCCGACCTTGCCAATCCACAGGGACACCGGGATGTCGGGCGTGAGCGTGAGCGCGAAGGGCAGGAAGGCTGCTTCGTCCACGTCGTGGTAGAAGCCCGCGCGCAGGGCCTCCCGGTATGCCGCGTCGCCTCGCGGATTGATCCGCACCGCGCCCAACTTCGCGGCGTCGCCGATGAAGAGCGCTTCGCTGTAGGGCGTGTGGGCTTCGGGGAGCGCGCCATAGGCGCTGGCGCTCTGCAGGCGCAGCGGGACGTACGCGCTCAGGTACACCAGCCGGTCAATGAGCCGCGGAGCCTTCTCCGCCGCGCGGGTGATGACCGTGCCGCCCGCGCTGTGGCCCACGAGCACGGGCTTGGGGTCGCCCCGGAATTTCTCCAACGCGGCGACCACGGCGTCCGCGCAGTCGTCCAGCGTGACGTCGGCCAGGGGCGAGCGTTCCTCCTTGAAGCGTGCCGCGTCGCCCGTGAGGTAGGACGCGGGGAAGCGCGCGTTGAGGCCGTGGCCGGGCAGGTCGATGGCCACCACCCGGTGCCCCTTCGCGGAGAGCGCTTCGGAGACGCGCGTCCAGTGCAGGGCGTTGTGCCACGCACCGTGAACCAGGAGGAACGTCCTCGGTTTGCTCGGCGTCTTCGTGGGCGTGGCCGCATGGCCCAGGCCAGGCAGTACGGCCGTGACCAGCAGGGTGGTCTTCATCACGTCACGACGGTTCATGGGGGACTCTTTGGTTGGGGGGAAGCAGGGCGAGGAGCCGCTCGCGCAGGCGTGCAAGGTCGAAGAGCTGCTGCTCCACCTCCGCCAGCCGATCCCGGTGGGCGGCGAGCGCGTCCGGGCAGATGGCGTCCGTGACCTGCCGGAGCATGCAGGGCGGGAAGGTGGCTATCTCCTCCAGGGAGAAGCCCAGGCGGATCATCCGGGCCACCTGGAGGACCTGAGGAACGGCCACTTCGTCGAAGTCGCGGTAGCCGTTGTCGCGGCGGTGGGACGCGAGGAGCCCCGCCTGGTCGTAGTGGCGGATGGACCTCGCGCTGCTGCCCGTGCGCCGGGCGAGTTCTCCGATGTTCATCCTGCGCTCCTGAATCGGGATGCCAGGGCCCCTCCCGGCCGACCTGGTTCAAAACCTGTCCGACTGTCGGACAGGTTTCTGCGGTCCGCTCCCGGCGGGGAGGTCCGGTCGGGTTCTTTCCTTCTCATCCCTGAAGACTCCATGGCCGAGAGCTTCGGGCCTGCCACTGGTGTCAAGGTCAAGACCCCGGCGGGGGAATGTGACCGCGATGTCCCCACGGGATGCCCGACCGCGATCTACGGTGCGCCGCGTGCGCCCGTCTTCGCCCGTGCCCCGTCCGCGTCCCGCGCTTCTCACGCTTGCCTACCTGGCCTTCGTCAGCCTGGGCCTGCCGGACGCGGTGCTCGGGGTCGCGTGGCCGTCGCTGCGCGACACCTTCGGTCTGTCGCAGGCGGCGATGGGCGCCATCCTCGGAACGGCGGCGGCCGCCTATTTCACCTCCGGGTTGCTCGCGGGCCGGCTGATGCGGGCGCTGAACCTGGGGCTGCTGCTGGCGCTGAGCACGGGCTCGGTAGCGCTGGGGCTCTCGGGCTACGCGACGGTGCCGCTGTTCGTGCTGTTCCTGGCCGCGGCCTGCTTCATCGGCTTCGGTTCGGGCGCCATCGACTCCGCGCTCAACAACTACGCGGCCCAGAACTTCGGCCCCAAGCACATGGCCTGGCTGCACGCGGCCTACAGCGTGGGCGCCGCGATGGGGCCGGTGTTGATGACCGCGCTGCTTGCTCGGGGGGCGGATTGGAGGACCGGCTATGCGGTCCTCGCCGTGGTGCTGGGGACGCTGGCGCTGACGTTCCTGCTGATGCGCCGGCTGTGGGACGCGCCGGTGGGAGCGCCGGGTGAGGAGCCTCGCGCGGCGGTGATCACCTCCTCCGCGATGGAGGCCGTGCGCCGGCCCCGCGTGTGGCTGCAGATCTTCACGTTCTTCTTCTACACGGGCGTGGAGGTGACGGCGGGCCAGTGGAGCTTCACCGTGCTCACCGAAGGCCGGGGCCTGCACACCGCCGCGGCGGGCACCTGCGTGAGCATCTACTGGGGCAGCCTGCTGGTGGGTCGCGTGCTGTCAGGCTTCGTCGTCGAACACCTCAGGCCAGTGCGGATGCTGCACGGAAGCACGGTGCTGGCGGTGGTGGGCGCGGCCCTGTTCGCGATTCCCGCCGTGCCGCCCGCGCTGGGGCTCGCGTTGCTGGGACTCGCTCTGGCGCCCATCTTCCCGGCCCTGATGTCGGAGACGCCGCGCCGCGTAGGGCTGGACGTCTCCGCGCACGCGGTGGGCTTCCAGGTCAGCGCGGCGACGGCGGGCGTGGCGGCGCTGCCCAGCCTGGCGGGTATCATCGCGGAGCGATGGGGCCTTCAGTTCATCGCTCCGTACATGCTCGGGGTGGCCGTGGTGCTGGCCCTGCTGCACGGCGTGCTGTCCGCCGTGGCGGACCGCCCCCAGCTCTCCCGCTGAGCGCGGACCTCAGCTCCCGGCAGGAAGGTCCGCGCTGCGCAGTGTCTTCGGGCCCTCGGCCGTCCACTGTGACAGCCGCAGCGTCGCACCCCGCGCCGAGGCGTTCGGCTCCACCTCCACGAAGGTGAAGCGCTGCTCCAGCCTCGCGTGCCGCTGCTTCGCTGGGTCCAGCGACGGATTGCCCTGGAGCTCCGCGAGGTATTCGCCCCACTCCTCGTCGGAGGCCTCCGGGGCGGGGAGCCGCAGGAGGGAGATCCACGTGCCGGTGTTGGCGTAGAGGGGGCCGTTGCCCTCGTGCCAGCGGGCCGCGTGCGTGTGGCCCATCACCACCGCCTGCGGGTTGTACTTCTTGCCCAGCCGAGCGGTTTCCGCGAGCTCGTCCTTGCCGGGCTCCAGGGCGAAGTAGTCCGTGCCGGTCCTTCCGGCGACCGCGCGGTGCAGGCGTGCGTAGAACGCGAACCCCGCCTTGGCCAGCTTCAGCCGGGCACGGCCCAGGGCCTCCGGATTGTCGAAGGCGTTGAGCTTCTCCGGGTCGAGCACCGACAGCAGGGCGTCCACCTCGTCGTCCTTCAAGTCCACTCGCGCCAGGCTGCGCGCCAGGTGCGCGTCCGCGTCCGACGCGCCCACCGCGTCCATCGGTTCCAGCGCGAAGGCCGGCGCGAGGCCCCGGTTCTCCAGCAGGCGCCGGATGAGCGTGAGCGTCCCCGCGCTGAACAGGACCTTGAGCGCGTCCGGCTTCACGCCGAGCGCCACCATCACCGCGCCCTCGAAGTCCGGCTTGAGCAGGTCCATGTACCGCATGCGGTGCTGGTGCTTGAGCGGGTTGAGCAGCGTCTTCACCAGCACCGAACCCGGCGGATAGCGGAAGCGGTTCGCCCGCTCCGACGACAGGAGCGAGGCGTAGTCGATGCGGTTCGCCACGTCGGTGTGCTCACCGTGGGTGACGAGCACGCGCGAACCGCCGACCTCCAGCTGAAGGGGCGCGGTGCCGTCCCGGAACTCCAGCCGCGAAGCGACCTCCCCGGGCTGGCCCAGCGCGGAGCGGATCACCTCCTGGACGTCCGGCAGCGCCAGCTCCAGGTCGTGGTTGCCCACCACCATCGTCGCCCGGCCTCCCGCGGCCAGCACCCGCCCCAGCGCCTTCAGCGCGGGCGCGGTCGGCGCGGACGTCACCAGCGCGCGGGCCTGCTCCAGCGTTTTCTGGGGATCCACCGCCAGCGGGTCGTCGTTGAGCAGGAAGTCGAAGCTGTCCCCGTTGAGGACGACGTGGGTGGGCGTGCGGGTGAAGGAGTCGAAGAGGGCGGGCAGCTCGGCGGCGCCCGCGAAGATGTCATAGGGGCCACCGTTGCCGAGGTGGAGGTCGCTGAGAATGAGCGTTCGCATGGTCGATGCTCCTTTCAGGGAAGCGCCTGCAGGTCGTTGTGCCGGATGCTCACGGCGGGATCGCCGAGCACCACGTAGTTGCGAGCGTCGTTGCGTTCGATCCACCGGTGCAGCAGCTCGCGCGGCTGGAGCTTGCCGTTGGACGTGTTGGCATCCAGGTGCGTCAGCAGGATGTTGTTGGCGGCGGAGAACCGGTCGCGGAAGTCGCGCAGCGCGTGGCCCACTGGCATGCCCGCCATGATCTTCCAGAGCGTGTTGCGGAACGGGTGGATGGTCGTCTGGGTCATCTGCAGGGGCTTGATGGAGAAGCCCCAGGCCCGCTCCACGTGGCCAATCACCGCCAGCGCGCCGCCGTTGGGATGGGCCAGCAGCCGCCGGGGCAGGGCCGCGACGAAAGGCGCGCTCGCGAGCGCGTCGCCGCTGCGTGAGGCAGTGAGCGGGAACTCGTCGTGCGCGGGCGTGCCCATGCCGAAGCAGGCGAAGAAGAACGCCACCAGGCCATGGAGCCGCGCGTCGTCCTGGATGTCCGACGCGGCCACGTAGTGCGCGGGGGCCATCGCCCCAAAGCCCATCCAGTCCTGACTCAGCAGGGCGCCCTGTTTCGTGAGCTGGAGCGGATCATTCGGCTTGAAGCCCACGCCATGGGACGCGGTGAAGAGCACCGCCGGGCGCACGTCCCGGCCGTGGAGCGCGTCCAGCAACCACTCCCGGGTCGCGTCGTCCTCGATGGCGTCACGGCTAGCGAAGCGGGCCTTCGCGGCGACCGTCTTCGCCAGTTGGGGAGGCTGATCCAGCGGCGCGCCGCGCGCCAGCGGTGCAACGAGGCTGTCCGCGCTGAGCTCCGTGGAGCGGTCCGCGGGGTGCTTGGGTCCCCACCAGCTCACCTGCCGGTGATTGGGCACGGAAGCGCCCGTCTCATACGCCACCACGCTGTCCGCGTAGCGCGCGTACTCCGCGGGCGTGTCGAAGGAGAGCCGGCCCACCGCGTACGACAGGGAGAGCGAGTGCTGCACGTCGAACGGGATGACGTCGGGCCCGCCCACGAGCAGGAGGTAATAGGGAACGATGCTCGGCTCCACGTCGCCGATGGGCGCTCCGTGCCGCTCCAGGAACTGATGGGCCGTCTCGCCGGGCTGGTAGGTGAGGACGTGGCACCGGTCCGCTTCTTCCATGCGCTCGCGCCGGTGGGCGAGGAGCGGCTCCAGGCTCTTGCGGAGCTCCTCGGAGGCGGACGCGGGGAACACCACGCCCCAGCCGGCCTTCGTGTAGTCCTCCGGCGGCGCGTCGGGCGGAAGGCCGAAGCTCAGACGCATGGGGAGGAACTCGAGCCACTTCCTCCAGGCCTCGAAGTACGCGGCTTCACCCCGGGGCTCCGCCACCTCCGCGGCCGCGGGCAACGCGATGGGCGGCACCAGGTACTGCCCGGTGACGCCATCAATGCCGTTGAAGACCAGCGGATCTTCCGGGCTGGCGATGGGGCGCTCCACGTTCACCTCCTCCTCGCCATCCTAGGCGTCCCTGCTGACCAGGAAAGAGCGGACAGGGGCCCGGCTGTCAGGCCCCCAGCGTTCGCGGCGGCGGGTGTCGCGTGGCGGGCTCGCTCTGCGACCCGGAGGCCGGCCTGTCACCTGGTCCACGGTCTCCTCGTCCCCCAGGACAGGGCCCCCTCCGGTTCGTGGTGGCAATCCCTTACGTCCCGTTCGCGCCTCGCTGGACTTGTGGCGTGCGAACACAAGTCATTGTGGGATGTCTGACTTTGACTTGATGCATCTGGTATTGCGGGGCGTGTCTGTGTTCACGTTCGATCCGCGTCCGGCGCACATGGCCCCCCTCGCCATGACCGTCCGGGCGCGAGGGAGAACACTCATGACGAAGAACGCCTCGGTCCACGATGTCGTGCAGGGCTGGCTGTCCGGTGATGAGGAGTCCCATGGCATGACGAACCCGGCGGGCCCGGTGTTCGTGGGAGGTATGCGCACGGAGCAGGCGCTCACGGAGTCCAACCTCGTGGAGAACACGGGCTGCAGCAGCTGCAGCGCCTCCACCACCGGCTTCTGCTGTTGATCCATCGCGGCCCCCCGTCCGCATGAATCTCCCCTCCGGCGCCGTGCGCGGTGCCGGAGGGTTTTCGCGCCGTTCCCACCGCCGGTCCCCACCCCCAGGGAGCCCCCTCATGGTCCACGAGGAAGCGTCGATGGCTGCCGAGGTCCCTCCCGAGGGATGGCTCGCGCGCCCCGTGAACGTCCTGCTGGCGCCGCATCTGGACGCGCTCGCGGAGCGGCTGTCCCGGATGGAAGGGCTCTCCCCGGCGGAGCGCGGCGTGGTGGAGGCCGCGGCGCGGGAGACGCTGGGTTTCAGCGCCCAACTCAAGCTCAACCGCGTGCTCCTCCTGGAGCTGCACGCCGCGTCGATGGAGGGACGGCTCGACGCCGCGGACTCACCGGGACGGTGGGCCCGGTTCCTGGAACAGGCCTGCTCCTCCGACTTCCACACGCACCTGCGTGGACGCTACCCGCCGCTGCTGGAGCGGCTGGCGACACTGGGCCGGCTCCAGACCCAGGCGGTGCTGCGGCTGGCGGACCGGTTCGTCGCGGACCGGGAGTCGCTGACGGACCTGCCCGGCCGCCCTCGCGGCGCGCTGAAGCGCCTGCGGTTGGGGGAGGGGGACGCCCACCGGGGCGGCCAGACGGTGGCGTTGCTGGACCTGGAAGCGGGCACGGTGCTCTACAAGCCCCGGTGCATGCGCGTGGATCGCGCGCTGGAGGGCCTGCTCGCGCGCGTGCTGGCGCCGGACGCCGAGTCCACGCGGATCCGCGTGCCGTCCGTGCTGGTGCGCGCGGGCTATGGCTGGGCGGAGTTCGTGGAGCACCGCTTCTGTACGAGCGAGGCCGAGCTCGCGCGCTTCTACCGGAACCTGGGCCACTGGCTCGCGGTGATGCGCCTGTTGGGCGGCACGGACCTGCACTCGGAGAACCTCATCGCGCACGGGCCGGTGCCCGTGGTGGTGGACGTGGAGAGCCTCTTCGCCCCCGATCCGCCCGTGCCTCCGGCGGAGCGCGGACTCGCGGTGGACCTGGCCGCGAAGGCCATCCGCGGCACCGTCCTGCGCACGGGCCTGCTCCCCGTGCGCAGCGAAGGCCCGGGCCTGGGCGGCCTGGACATCTCGGCGGCGGGCTCGCTTCCGGGACAGCAGCCGCGCGTCCCGGCGCCCCTCATCGTCGGCGGCGGCACGGACCGCGCCCGCCTGGGCATGACGTTGCTGGAGCGCCCGCACGCGAAGAACCACCCCAGCCCGGACCCCGTGCTCGCGCGGCACTGGGACCAGGTCGTGGAGGGCTTCCACGAGCTGACCGCGCGCATGAAGACGCTGGACGCCTACGGAGGGCTGCGCCCGCTGCTGGAGCCGTTCACGGGCGCGGTGGTCCGGCGCATCCTGCGGCCCACGCAGACGTACGCGGAGCTGCTGCGCATGCTCTGGCACCCGGCCTCGCTGTACGACGCGCCCAAGGCCCACGCTCGGGCGCGGGAGGTGCTGCGCAAGAACGCCGGCGTGTCCCCCGGCGCGCCCTCCACGACGTCCGTCATCGACGAGGAACTCGCGGACCTGTGCGTGGGCGACATCCCCGTGTTCACCCAGCCCGTGACCCGGAGGATGCTTGACGCCACGCTGGAGGCCTGGCGGTCGGTGGATGAGTCCCTGGAGGAGATGACCATCCAGAGCACGCTGATCAGCGCCTACCTCAACGAGAAGACCGTGCCGCCGCGCGTCCCCGCGCCTGCCACGCCCGCGCGCCGCGAGCGCCTGGATGCGCGGCGCCGGGCCCAGCTGTCCAAGCTGGTCCGCCGCGTGAGCGACGCGGCCGTGCGCGGGCCGGACGGGACGGTGACGTGGATCAGCCCGGTGCTCGCCGAGTACGGCTGGGCGGTACGGCCGCTCTCCGCCGAGCACTACAGCGGACAGGGCGGCGTCGCGGTGGTGCTGGCCCAGTACCTGCGCGAGGTGCACCACGGCCGCGCGGACGCGGTGGAGGGACTGCCGGAGCTGCTGGAAGGCACGCTCGCGGTGCTGCGCGCCACGGAGGACCGCGTGCCGGTGAAGTCACCGGGGGGCTTCGCCGGGCTCGCGTCGCAGGTGTGGATCTGGTCCACGCTGCACGACCTGGGCACCGTCCCCGGCGCGCTGGATCGGGCCCGCGAGCGCGCGGCGGCGCTGACGCCCCAGGCGCTGGATGCGGACGGGCTGCTGGAGGTGCTGGGCGGCGTGGCGGGCGTCATCGTCCCGCTGCTCAACCTGGTGGACCAGACGGGCGAATCGAAGTGGCTGGACATCGCGGCGCACGCGGGGCAGCGGCTGGAGGACACGGCGCGGAGCGTGGCGGGGGACGCGCGGTGGTCCACGTCGATGTTCCCGGAGCCCATTGGCGGCTTCGCGCACGGCACGGCGGGCATCGGCTGGGCGCTGGCCCGGCTGGGTTTGAGCGCGGCGGGGACGGCGGCGGACCGGCGGCGGTGGCGCAGCCTGTCCGAGCGCGCCTTCGACTTCGTGGACGGGCTCTACCGGCCGGACGTGGGCAACTGGACGGACCTGCGCCGCCCGGAGGCCACGGACCAGCTGACGAGCTGGTGCCATGGGAGCACAGGCATCGGCCTGGCGGCGGCGGACCTCTTCGCGCGCACGGGGCTGCCGCGCTACGGGGACCTGTTCCAGCGGGCCCGGGCCGCGGCCGTGCGCGAGGGCTTCGGCTGGACCCACACCCTGTGCCACGGCGACCTGGGGGTGTGGGAGCTCTTGGAGACGGCGCGGCGGCGGTCCCCGGAGCCGCTGTCACCGGACCGGGAGACGCTGGACGCGGAGCTCATCTCCGGACTGGAGGCGCGTGGCCCGGTGGCGGGGCTTGCCCGTGACGCCTTCTCCCCCGGGCTGATGGCGGGGCTGGGCGGCGTCATCCACACGCTCTTGCGCATGCACCCGGAGAGCCGGCTCGTGTCGCCGCTGCTGCTGGGGCGCGCGCCGGACATGGACCCGGACGCGTTCTGAAGCGCGCGTCACCGGCCCGCCCGTGACGGGAGGCCGGTGACGCCAGCTGGGACGTCAGTCGCGGGTGTCGCGGCGCACGGTGACCTTGCGGCCGCGCAGCGTGGAGCCCTTCAGCGCGGAGATGATGCGCGCGGCATCCGGCTCCGGCACCTCCACGATGGAGTACATGTCCGCGATGTGGATCGCGCCGATGCGCGAGGACTCGAGCCCCGCCTCGCCCGCGATGGCGCCCACGAGGTCCGCCGGCCGCATGCCCGCGGTGCGGCCCGCGCCAATGAACAGCCGCGTGACATTCCACTCCGGCGCGCGCTGGGGACGCGCGGGGGCCCGCTCGGACCGTTCGCCGCGCTCGGGACGTTCGCCGCGCTCGGGGCGCTCGCCCCGGTCGGCGGTGCGGGGGCCTCGTGACGGACGCTCGGCGCCGCGGTCCGCGAACCGGCCCGGAGGCCCGGAGCGCTCCGTGCGCGGGAACTTCCGCTCCACCGGCGCCGACACCTGGGGAATGTCCTGCTCGGCGGAGTCCCTGCCCTCGTCCTCCTTCTCCTGGAGGAGCTTGATGGCGGCGGCGGCCACGTCCATGACGCTGAACTCGCCGGACAGGTCCTCCGCGATGCCGCGGAACGCGTCCAGCTCCCCGCCCACGAGCGTCTCACGCAGCGACGAGCGGATCATCTCCAGCCGGCGCGCGCGCAGGTCCGACACGGTGGGGACCGCGGTGACCTCGATGCGCTGGCCGGTGAGCCGCTCGATGTTGCGCAGCAGGCGGTGCTCACGGGGCTCCAGCAGGGTGATGGCCACGCCCTCGCGGCCGGCGCGGCCCGTGCGGCCGATGCGGTGCACGTAGGCCTCCGGCGCGTTGGGCACGTCGAAGTTCACCACGTGGGTCAGCCGGGGGATGTCCAGGCCGCGCGCCGCGACGTCCGTGGCGATGAGCAGGTCCGCCGCCTGCGACTTGAACTGCTTGATGACGCGGTCGCGCTGCTCCTGGCTCATGCCGCCGTGCAGCGCGTGCGCGCGCCAGCCCCGGCCGTTGAGGGACGTGGTGAGCTCATCCACCTCCGTGCGCGTGCGGCAGAACACGATGGCGGCGGTGGGGGACTCCAGGTCCAGCACTCGGCCCAGCGTGGCGATCTTGAACGCGCGCGGCACGATGTAGGCCGTCTGCCGGACGCGCGGCATCTCGCCGGCCTCCAGCTTCTCCTTCTCGATGCGCACGCGCACCGGCTGGTGCAGGTGGCGCTCCGCGATGCTGGCGATGCGCGGGGGCAGGGTGGCGGAGAACAACGCCGTCTGCCGCTTCTCGGGCGTCTCGGAGAGGATGGCCTCCAGGTCGTCCGCGAAGCCCATGTCGAGCATCTCGTCCGCTTCGTCCAGGACCACGGTCTGCACCTGGTCCAGCTTCAGCGTCTTGCGGCGCAGGTGATCCAACGCGCGTCCCGGCGTGGCGACGATGACGTCCACGCCGCGCTTGAGCACGCGCAGCTGCCGGCCGATCTCCTGGCCGCCGTAGAGCGGGAGCACGCTGACGCCCAGCTTCTGTCCGTAGCGGTGGATGGCCTCGGACACCTGCATGGCCAATTCGCGCGTGGGAACGAGCACCAGGGCGGAGGTGCTGTGCGGCGCGGCGGCGCCGGGCTTCAGGTGCTGGAGGAGCGGGAGCGAGAACGCTGCCGTCTTGCCGGTGCCCGTGGCGGCGATGCCCAGAAGGTCCTTCTGGGCCAGCAGCGGCGGGAGCGCGGCGGCCTGGATGGGGGTGGGCTCTTCGTAGCCGAGCGACGTCAGCGCCTCGACGAGGTCGGGCTTGAGCCCGAGGGCGTCGAAGGAGGGGGTTTCGGGGGCAGCAGGAGGC
>NZ_RAVY01000217.1:0-15435 GCF_003611625.1 Corallococcus sp. CA054B | reverse complement strand
AGATTTGTATAAGAGACAGCCTCGGGCCTCACGGGTGACTGGGGCGGGATGCGCGGGTTCCTCTCCGAACTCGGCGTGGCGATCCAGGTCCGCTACGTGACGGAGCTCGCCTTCAACGCGCGCGGCGGCAAGGGGCATGCGCTGCGGCAGGCGGGCCAGTTCAACGTGGGGCTGGGCCTGGACATGGAGAAGCTGGCCGGGCTCAAGGGCGGCACCTTCCAGTTCACGTTCACGCACCGCAACGGCAACAACCTGAACGCGGACATGGCGCTGGGGAACCTCCAATTGGTGCAGGAGGTGTACGGGCGCGGCAACGTGGGGCGCCTCACGCAGCTCTGGTGGGATCAGCTCTTCTGGGGCGAGCGGGTGCACCTGAAGCTGGGGCGCATGACGGTGGGCGAGGACACCGCGGACTTCCCCTGCGACTTCCAGAACCTGTCCTTCTGCGGCGCGCAGCCCGGCAACATCGTGGGCAACTACTGGTTCAACTGGCCGGTGAGCCAGTGGGCCACGCGGCTGCGCGTGGACCTGGCGAAGGTGGCCTACGTGCAGCTGGCCGCGTACGAGATGAACCCTCGCAACCTGGAGGAGGGCTTCTATCTGGGGCGCTTCACCGGGGCGACGGGCGTGATGCTGCCCCTGGAGCTGGGCTGGAACCCGAAGTTCCACGGCGACCGGCTGGAGGGGCTCTACAAGGTGGGCGTCTGGTACGACACGTCCAACGCGCCGGACGTGTTGCTGGCGGGCGTGGAGCGCGAAGGGCGCTACGGCATCTACTTCGTTGCGCGTCAGCAGCTCACGCACGTGGCGGGCGTGGAGAACAAGGCGCAGGGCCTCAACGTCTTCGCCCGCCTGACGCGCACGGACCAGGACACCTCCACGCAGGACGGCCAGTACACGCTGGGCCTGGGCTACACGGGCGTGTTCGGCCGGGCGGATGACGACGTGGGCTTCGCGCTGGGGGCCACGCACTCCAACGGGCGCTACGTCACCGCGCAGCGGCAGAAGCAGGCGGAAGGCTCCGACACGCCGATCCCCCGCACGGAGTACCTGGGCGAGCTGTACTACAGCCTCCATGCGACGCCGTGGCTCGTGCTGCGGCCCAACCTCCAATACATCCGCCCCGGCGGTGACGAGGACGCGCGCAACATCCTCGTCCTGGGCCTCAAGGGGGCGCTCACCCTGTAGGGCATGTGGGGAGAGGGCCCCCTTTCCGTGCCGCTTCGTGGGTGGCCTAGAGTGGGGCCATGGCCCTGTCACCCTCGTGGGATGCGTGGCTGTCGGAGAACCTGCTGCGGGGCGTGCCTGAGGAGGCGCTGGCCCGGGCGCTGGTCGCCGGAGGGGTGGCTCCGGAAGAGGCTCGCTCGGAGGTAACTCGCGCGCGGCGGCATCCGGCGGTGGAGGCCGGTGGCTCGCGCGGGACGCTGGGGGCGGAGGTGGTGTCGCTGCTGGACGTGCGCGCGGCGCTGCATGCGCAGTCCCGCCGGACGGTGGAGCGGCGGCGGGGCGTGTCCGCGGAGGAGTTCCAGGCCCGCTACTACCGCGCGCACCGGCCTGTCGTCCTGGAGGACTTCCTGGAGGGCTGGCCGCTGATGGAGCGCTGGCGGCCGGAAGCGCTGGCGCGGGACTACGGCGACGTGGAGGTGGAGGTCATGGCGGGCCGCGAAGCCCGCGCGGACCACGACATGTCACCGGATGCGTGCCGCACGGTGATGCGGCTCGCGGACTTCCTCCACCGGCTGGAGCACGGCGGGCCCACCAACGACCTGTACCTCACCGCGCGCAACTTCGCGCTGGAGCGGCCGGAGCTGCGGGGGCTGTTGGAGGACCTGCGGCCGGCCCCGGGCTTCGTGTACCCGAAGCGGCAGCACGGGAGCCTCAAGCTGTGGGTGGGGCCGGCGGGCACGCACACGGCGCTGCACCATGACGTGGACTCGGTGCTGTTCTGCCAGGTCCACGGGCGCAAGCGCTTCTGGTTGGTGCCGTCTTTCGAGACGCCTCGCCTGTACAACCGCGAGCACGTGTGGAGCCCGGTGGACGCGGCGGCGCCGGACCTGGAGCGCTTCCCGGACTTTGCCCGCGCGCACGTGCACGAGGTGGTGGTGGGCCCCGGGGAGATGCTCTTCATCCCCGTGGGCTGGTGGCACCAGGTGCTCGCGCTGGACGTCAGCGTGTCGCTGACGTTCCAGTCGCTGGAGGTTCCGGGCGGAAACGCGCGGTGGCACACCTTCGGTTGAGGCGTGCCCGCCGCTTCAATGGCTTCAGGTCAGCCGTTGAGGTTTTCGTCCTTCGACGTTTCAGGAAGGGGCGGTGTGGACGGCGGTGGCGTGGGCGGCGGGATTTCAGGCGTCCGCTTCCGGCTGACGTCCTCCTGCGCGGGGTCAGACGGGGGATTGGGGTTCGGGACGATCTTGTATGAGTTCTCGGGAGGCGTCATGGAGTCCGCTCAGGGTGGATGTGGACGACCCAAAAGGTTCAGCCCGATTCAAGGGGTCTGGAAATGACGTCTTCCTTTCCCCCTGTATGGAGAACGTGGCTCGCGGAGAACCTTGCGCGTGGGGTTTCTTCAGAGCGCCTCGCGGCCCGTCTGGAGGCGGTGGGACTGGCGCCAGAGGTTGTCTGGGAAACGATTCGGGCCGCGGAGACACACCCGGCGGTGAGACGGGCGCGTGAATTCACGACACGTCTTGGATTGCTTGAATCACTGCTGGAGACACGGTCGGTGTCTCGACGACAGGCATTGCCCGCGCCGCGCGTGGAGCGGCGGTCCCGGCTGGAGCCCACGGAGTTCTTCAGGGATTACTACCGGCGCAATCGGCCGGTTGTCATTGAAGGCTTGATGGAGGACTGGCCGGCGCGGACGCGGTGGACGCCGGCGTGGATGGCCGAGCGCTTCGGTGACGAGACGGTGGAGGTGATGGCGGGGCGTGACGCCCAGGAGATGCCGGACCTGCACGCGGACCGACTGCGCCGGGACGTGCCGCTGCGGGAATTGCTGGCACGGTTCGATGGTGCGCCCGCGAACGACATGTATCTGGTGGCTCGGAACAGCCTGCTCTTGCGTGACGCGTTCCGGCCGCTCTTGGAGGACCTGCGTGCGCCGGAGGGATACATCCAGCCGGACCTGCGCGAACCGGACCGCGTGCACCTGTGGCTGGGGCCGGCGGGGACGCTGTCCAACCTGCATCATGATCACCTCAACGTCCTGTTCTGCCAGGTGTGGGGACGCAAGCAGGTGTGGCTGGCGCCGTCGTGGGAGACGCCATGGATGTCCAACGTGCGCGGCTTCTACAGCGCGGTGGACGTGCTGGCGCCGGACCTGGAGCGCTTCCCGGACTTCGCCCGGGTGGCGTTGCACACCGTGGAGGTGGGGCCGGGGGACACGCTCTTCATCCCGGTGGGGTGGTGGCACGCGCTGCGGGCCTTGGAGCCGAGCCTGTCGGTGACGTTCGTGAGCTTCGAAGAGACACCTGGGATGAACACCTGCTGGCGGGAGGGCTGGCTGGGCGCCACGCCTCCGGAGGAGCACCGATGAGAGCTTCGCGCGAAGTGGAGGCGGGGACCTCGCCGCTGACACCTGAGTGGCGGCGGTGGCTGGTGGAGAACCTGGTGCGCGGTGCGTCGCCGAAGGAGCTGGTGGCGTCGTTGGAGAAGGCCGGGGTGCCGGCGGAGCAGGCGCGGCGGGCGGTGGAGGTGGAGCAGCAGGAGCCCTTCGTCGCGGGCGCGCTGCGGGCGGTGGGCATGCAGCGAAAGCTGGAGGGGTTGCTGGACGTGTACGCGGAGCTGTTCCAGCAGACGGAAGGACCGCCGCGCGTGGACCGGCATGACGCGCTGACGCCCGCCGCGTTCTTCGAGCGCTACTACTTCGACAACCTGCCCGTGGTGCTGCGCGCGGAATGGAGCGCGTCGTTGGCGCCGGAGGCCTGGAGCCCCGGGAGCGTGGCCGCGCTGCTGGGCGAGCGTGAGGCGAGACACGCGTGCTGCGTGCCCCTGTTCGAGGACTCGCGGCTGGAACCCCTGGCCCGGGGGCTGACGCCGCTTCGGGGCTTCACGGCGGAGGATGCACGCGCGTGCGAGCCCCGCCTGTGGTGGGAGCCGACCGGCGCGGAGGTTCCCCTGCGCGCGGCGCGGCGCAACGTGCTGCTGGCGCAGGTGCATGGGGAGCGGCGGCTCCAGCTCGTTCCGGCGTTCGAGCTGCGGCGCGTGACGGGGGCTGGCGATGCGCCCTTGCGCCTGGACGTGACGCTGTCTCCGGGAGAGTGCGTGCTGTTGCCGGTGGGGTGGTGGTACGGCTTCAGTGCGCCAGACGGCGGTGTCGCCGTCTCGTTCGAGGCCTTCGCGCTGCCTGAAGCCAACGTGACGTGGGACTCGGACGCGGAGCCCCGGCCTTCGCCCCTGCCTCCTCGCGACTGAGGGGCGCGGGCGCTACTGATACAGCAGCACCTTGTCCACCCAGCGCATGTGGGGTTGCTTCTTGTGCCAGTCGAGGCGCTCGGCGCGCAGCGCCTGGGAGGGCTCCTCGCCGGACTGGATGCGCTCGCGCACCGAGCGGAAGAAGGCGCCCGCGTCGTTGGGGATCTCCGCCGTGGCGGCGAAGACGGCCCGCGCTCCGGAGGCCACGAACGCCTGCGGCAGCGATGACGTCTCATGCAGGATGGGCGGAAGGCGGGCCGCGCTGCACGCGCCCAGCACCACCAGGGGGGCGCCGTGCAGATGCCGGCGGCGCAGCTGCTCCGCGGTGAGCGCATAGCGGCCGTCCTGCTGTGGCGACAGCGCGATGACCGTGGCGTCCGACAGCGCGCGGTCCACCACGCCGTGCGCGTGGATGTCGATGTCCGTGGCCTGCTCCATCGCCTCCAGCACGCGCTCGGGCGTGGCCTGCGCGCCCTTGAGCCGCAGGAGCCGCTGCGCGCCCGCCAGGTCCACTTCCGCCGCCGAGGGCAGCCGCGCCAGCTTCAGCGTCTGGGGCGGCTCCACGTCCGACACCACCACGTGCAGGGGCGGCTTCGCGGGGGACGTCGCGGGGACGCCCGTGCTGACCCGGTAGCTCCAGGCCAGGTCCGCCGGCAGGATGCCTGCGCGGCTGTCCAGGGGCGCCGCGGCCAGCACCGCCACGCGGGGACAGTCGCGCAGCAGCGCCACCAGCTCGCCAGGCACCAGCCCCGTCAGGTCATCGCGCAGGGGCACCGTGCGCGAGGCGTCATAGTGGCCCTGCACCTGGCCCTGAGGACCGCGCACCACCGTCACGGTGCGCTCCGCCTCCACCGCCGCCGCCAGCACGCAGCCCTCCGGCACGGGCACCTGGAGGCTCTCGGCCACCACGTCCATGGCCTCCCGGAAGGCCCCGGCGTGGCCCGCGCTCACCGCGAGCGTCTGGAAGGCCACCGCCCTGGCGTCGCGCGCATCCGCGTTCACCCGCAGGAGCGGCTCCGCCTCCGCGATGGCCTGCCGCAGCACCCGCTGGCCCTCGCGCCAGTCGCGGTCCACCGCGAAGCGTCCCCGGATGAGCGTGGCCAGCACGCGCCGCCCCGCGTTCTCCCGAAGTGGACTCACGCGTGCCAGCTCCTCCAGCAGGAGCGCTTCGTCGGACGGACGGGGCGCCAGCCGCGCCAGGTCCGCGAGGATCCACGCGCCCTGGAGCCCGGGCGTCTGGCCGCACGCCAGCGACGCCTCCAGCTCCTGCCGTGCCTCCTGCGGACGGAAGCGCATCAGCGCCAGCGAGGCCAGGTTGCGGTGCGCCAGGGTGCGCGCCACGCAGTCGTCGGGCTGACGGGCCAGGGACTCGGTGAGATAGGCGCGCGAGAGCGCCACCCGCACCTGGAAGCGCGTCGCGTTGGCCAGCATCACCAGCGCCTGGCCCTCGCGTTCCCATTCGCCCAGCGCGGCGGCCTCCTGCCACGCGGCCCTCGCGGACTCCTCGCCCTCCACCAGCCGGTTCGACGCGGTCGCGCGGCTGCTCAACCGGATGAGCAGATCCACGCAGCGCAGGGGCAGCTTCTTCGCGCGGCACTCGCCCAGCGCCTCCCGCAGCTGGTCCCCAGCCTGGGTCCCCTGGCCCGACAGGTCATCCAGCCGCGCGCCCTCCTGCGCCACGCGCGAGAGGATCCAGGGATCCGTCTCGCCCACCGTCAGGGCGCGAAGCTCCTCGTGCGTGCGCGCCACGCCCGGCGTGCGCAAGAGCGCGCCCAGCAGCAGGTCCTTCGCCGTGGGCTCCTGGCGCAGCCGTTCGATGAGGCTCGCGGGGGTGGGGTGCGCGTCCTGGACCAGCTTCGCGTACTCGCGCGCGAGCGGGGCCCGGCGCGCGAAGTCCTGCGCCGCCATCCGCCTCACGGTGTCCTCCAGCACGGTGCCTCCGCCGGCCGCGTGGTCCAGCACCCCCGCGAGCGGCAGCAGGGCCTGCACCTGTTCGGAGCTCTCCGCGGTCGCCAGCAGCTCGTAGAACGACTCGCGCGCCATGCCCGGGAAGCGGGCCGCGGCCTCCACCGGCACGGGCGCCTGGGGTGAGCGCAGCCGGGCACGGAAGGCCTCGCGCGTGGCCTTCCACGCGTCCGCCCGGGCCTGGAACCGGGCGCGCAGCGTCCGCGCCTGCTCGCGCGCCTCGTCGCTCCAGCCGGGCTCGCCCTTCGCGGCCACCGCCTCGAACGCCGTGGCGGAGAGGAGCGTCAGCCCCAGCTCGCGCGCCACCACGGCGCGGTTCCATCGCGCCTGGGGGTGCTCGGGCATGGCCTCCAGCGTGGCGTCCAGCAGGGTCAGGGCTTCATCGGAGTGGCCGCGCAGGATGGCGACGGCGGCCAGGTCGCTGTCGCGGTCCAGCGAGGGCGACGCGCGCCTGAGGTACGCGAGCCCCTGCTCCGTGTCGCCATGCAAGAGGTAGCTGATGCCCACCCCGTGCGCGTCGCCGCGCTCCTCCAGTCGGGACAGCGCGCCCAGGGGCACCGGCGGGGCCAGCGCGTCCCGTTGGGGGGGCGCATGGGGACGGTACACGTCCGCGGCGGGGAGGCTCAGCCGCACCTCCAGGGGACGGTGGGGCCCGTCCGCGAGCCACAGCGCGGGCGTCTCCGGCCCGGCGCCCTGCTGCTTCCAGACGCGCACGGCGACGAAGCCCAGGGCCATGCAGAGCGCCAGGGCCACGAGTCCCCAGCCGCGCGCCACGCCTGTGCGCCCCGGAAGGCGCGTGCCTCGGGGCGTTTGCCACATGCCAGCCATCCGGGGCCTCCCGCGTGCCCCCGCACCATCTCCGCGGGTCCTGCGGGCTCCAGTCTAGGGCCAATGCCCCCGGGGCTGACAAACCCGGGGGCGAGGATGCGTCCGGAGGTGTACTGCCTACTCCACCTTCAGGGGGGGGCGCGTGGCCTCCACGACGCGGTGGATGGGGTACAGCTCGCCCACGGTGATGCTGTCATCCAGGAACTGCCAGCGGCAGAAGCCGTCGTCCGAGTGCGGCTCCAGCAGGTAGGTGATGAGCGTGCCCGTGCGCTGGTCGGTGGGGACCTTGAGGGTTCCGGCGGGGAACTCCCGCTCGGAGCGCTCCGGGGCCACGGTGAGGATGGTCTCGAAGCGCACCGGCTTGGGCTTCTGGCTCAAGGGGACTTCGTCCTGGCCGGGGGGCGGCACGTTGGCGGCGACGTCCGGGCTGAAGGTCTGCTCGCGGCGGGCGATGCGGTAGCTGTCCACCTGGAAGCGCTGCGCCTTGGCGAGCTTCTCGAAGCGGATGCCGTGGCCTTCCAGCCGGGACGCGAGCGACGCGGGCACCAGGTACGCGGACGGCGTGCTCACCGACTGCGTGGGCACGAAGGTGCGGTAGTGCGGCGTCTTGTAGACCTTCTTGCGCTTGCCCGGGTAGCGGCGCGCCTGGATGCTGGCCTCGTCGAAGGAGTTGATGGCGGCGATGTCCTTGCCCAGCACGTAGGCCGGGTAGTCGAACACCAGCGCCCCTTCCGCGTCGCGCTGGGCGACGCCGAAGTTGATGCCCACCCACTCCTTCGCGTCGGGGGACTTGCCGCGCGCGATGATGGCGGCCTCCTCGAACTCGGTGACCCGGCGGTAGTCCTTGGCGTAGCGGGCGGCGTCGCGGATGAGCTCCAGCACCCACGCGCGGATGACGGCGCAGCGGCGGGGGAAGTCGATGTAGCTGTAGGTCTCCAGCAACACGTCCAGCCGGCCCAGCAGGCCGCGGAAGTGGCTGCCGAAGCGGGGCAGCGCGGGGTAGGTGTGCCAGCCGGAGGTCGGGTCGCCTTCCTTGAGGAAGTTGCCGTACCAGAAGCTGTCGAAGCCGTGCTTCTTCTTCACGGCGGCGGACACGCGCTCGGCCAGCTCGCGGTTGTAGTCGCGCGAGGTGTGGAGGAGCTCCGCGTTGCCGTGCGGGATGTCGAAGGTGAGGTCGAAGCCGTGGATGCTGCCGTCCGTGGTGTGGCAGTCCACGAAGAGGTGCGGCCACCACGCTTGGTACAGCTTCGCCAGGGCGCGCGTCTCCGGCGCCTCCTGCTTCATGTTGTCGCGGTTGAGGTTCCAGCCCTCGCCCGTGTAGCGCATGCCCACGCCACCGGGCGGGTTGACCTGGCCCTCCAGGTTCTTCAGGTCCAGCGCGCGGTTGCCCTTGCTGATGCGATCGTTGCCGTCCGGGTTGAAGTTGGGGACGAACACGAGGCACAGCCGGTCCAGGATCTTCTTGCCCAGCGACGTGAGCGTGAGGTCGCGCGCGAGCGCCTGGAGGGTCTCCTTGCCCTCCACCTCTCCGGCGTGGATGTTGGCCTCCACCATCACGACGATCTTCTTCTGCTTCTTCGCCAGCTCCGGCGTGAAGCAGTTGCGGTCGCTGAGGATGAGCGCCATGAGCGGCTGACCTTCACCGCTCTGGCCAAAGTCCACGCGCTTCGCGAGCTTGGTCTGGGCACAGAGGGCGTCGACGAAGGCAACCACGTCGGCGCTGCGGGACGTTTCCTGGTAGTCGGTGGCTTCCGCGCGGGTGAGCAGCTTGGGAGTGGGCATAGGTGCCGCGCATCCGAGCGCTCCGGAACTGCGGCGTCAAGCACGCGCGGTGGGGGCAGTCTTGCCGCGCCGTGGCGGTGTCCCATATGAAACCCGGACAGAGAGTGTAGTCGAGGGGGCTTCATGACGCGGAGTGATCAGCGGCGAGGGCACGCGTGGGGCGTGCTGTTCCTGGGGCTCGCGGTGGCGTGGGCCTCGGGGTGCAAGAAGGAGCAACCCGTTGACAGCGCGCCGGTGGACGCGGGCGGGGTGGCCGTGGCCGCCGTGGACGCGGGCGTTCCGGACGCGGGAACGGTGGCGAAGGCGAAGGTGGTGAAGCCGCTCCGGTTCTCGGATGTGGTGATTGCGCGCCAGGACCTCCGCGTGGACGTGACCTACACGCTCTCCAATCCCGGGACGGCGCAGGCGCGCGGGGACGCGTGCATGACGCTGCTCGACGCGGAGGGAACAGTCATCCGGACGGAGACGCTGGGCGGCATCACCGTGAAGGGTGAGACGACGGACACGTTCGAGGACAAGGTGTACGCGGATGCGCCGCTGAAGCTGTCCCGGACGGTGCTGCTGTATACGACCGCCGCGCACCACTGCTCGGACGGCGTCGACAAGGCGACCAGTGAGCCGTTGCGCCTGCTCCTCACGGGGCAGCCTGCTCCCGCGGATGCGCCCGCGCCCCGGAAGGAGGTCCCGTCGAAGCCAGAGGACTTCGAGCTGACCGACGTCGAGGTCGGACAGGTGGATGTCTATGACGACTACTACGTCAATTACACGGTGAAGAACGTGAGTGGCCGGCGCGTCTCGGGCAAGGCATGCCTCCGGGGATATGGCGGGAGCGGGAAGGACCTGGAGGACATCGTGGACGCGGACACCGTGGGCGAGTTCCACCTGGAGCCCGGGGCCAGGGAGACCGTCGACACGGCTCGCGTCCACTTCGCGGACTCCAAGCACTGGGACGAGGTGACGGTCCTTCGCCTCTTCGTGAGCGCGGATGGATGCGGCGCGGGCTATGAAGCGGCGCGCGGGGGCTTCCGGTTCGAGAAGCCCGGCGCGGTGGGCGCCCCTGACGACTCGGCCCTGGAGGGCGAGCACGAGGAGAACGAAGCCGCCAGGCGCCTGTACGATCGCGAGTATGAACCGCGCTCCGACAGTGATTCGGAGGAGACGGCGGACTGAGAGGGCGTTCCCAAGGACCTGGCGACATCCCCGCTATTCGAACGGCTCCAACGCGCGGACCCTGTGCCGCTCGCGGGAGCGGGCGGCGGCTTCGACATCTACTGCGGCCTGCCGCTGTATTTCCAGGACATCCCCGTCTAACGCACGGGCATCCCGAGCACGTAGGTGACGGCGCCCTTGCCCTTCTCACGCACCTCGCCCACCTCCCATGTGTAGCCGGGGCGCTGGAGGCTTCGGGTCAGGGCCTTCAGCTCCTCCGGCCTGTGGGCCCGCAGCGTGGACACCAGCCCGTCCCACGCGAGCGCCAGCGGCGCCACCGGCACGGCGTAGGTGAGCAGCAGGCGCAGCGGCGTCAGCGGCCGGATGAACGGTGTGAAGAGCAGCACCAGCAGCGGCACGAGCAGCGTGCCCAGCACTCCGCCCGGCGTGCGGTGCACGACCTCGAAGGCCGCGAAGGACTCACCCCGCCGCTGCGCGTCCTCCAGCACCGCGCGGACCTCCTCCGGCCGGAAGTGGTGCAGGGCGTTGAAGAGCGTGCGCATGCCGTGCAGGTCCTCCGGCACCTGCCGCGCATCCACGGGCCGGGGCAGGTACGTGGCGCCCTCCGCCCGGGCCCGCTCGGCGGCCTCCGCGTTGGGGTACAGGTCCGTGTGCACGGCCCGCGTCTTCAATCCGTGGCGGGCCTCCATCAGCCGCTGCAAGCGGGGTACGGGCCCCTGGCCGCCGGAGCCCAGGTCCACCAGGGTGTCCGTGCCGGACGCCTGGAGCCCCTTCGCGAGCACGTCCACCGCCGCGTCGAACAGCCCCATCCCCGTGGACACCGCGTGCAGGTAGTCCGTGGACAGGTTGCGCGCCGCGCGCGGATACCAGGGCTGATCAATCAGCTCGAAGAGGTGCAGGCGGGGCATCAGGGTGGGATGCCCGGTGGCGGTGGAGTCCATGCGGGACAAGGTGCCGCCCGCGTGCGGGCGATGCACTGACCGCTGGCGCCAGAACGGCTTGCCGCCCGCGCCAGACGGTCGCTAGCGTCCCTGCCCGTGGCGTCCTCCGCTCCCCCTTCGCTGTCCGCCCGCCTGGCACGGCAGGGGCTGCTCGCGGCGGCGAAGCGCGGCGTGCCTGCCGAACAACTCTGCGAGGAGATGGGGCTGCGGTGGGCGGACCTGGGCGACCCGGAAGCGCGCATCCCCTATGCCGTGCTGGACGACATCCTGGAGCGGGCCGTGTCGCTCACCGGGGATGACAACCTGGGGCTGCACATGGCGGGCATGGACGTGATGGACGCGGATGACCCCGCGTCGCTCGTCATCCTCACCAGCGCCAACCTCCGCGAGGCCATGGTTCGCGGCTGCCGCTACCAGCGCGTCTGGGGCGACGGCGAGCGCTTCGTCGTGGAGGACACGCCGCGCGGCGTGCGCATGCGCTTCACGCCCGTGGGGCCCTCGTGGCGGCCCGCGCACCGGCACCTGGCGGAGGTGGCACTGGTGCAGCTGGCCACGGGCATCCGCGTCTTCACTGGCGCGGACGTGCGGCCCCTGCGCGCGCGCTTCGTCCACTCGGCGCCCACGGACCTGCGCGAACACGAGGCCCTCTTCGGCTGTCCACTGGAGTTCAGCGCTCCGGCGAACGACCTGGAGTTCTCCGCCGGAGACGCGGACCGGCCCTTCGTCCACGCGGACGCGCTGCTCAACGCCGTGTTCGAGCATCACGCCCGCCGCGTCCTGGAGCGGCTGCCCGCCACGGACACCCTGTCGGATCGCGTGCGGGACCAGGTGCGACGGACGCTGGCGGGAGGCGACTTCTCCTTCGCCGCGGTGGCGAGGGCCCTGCGCGTTCCATCCCGCACGTTGCAGCGCCAGCTGGCGGCGGAGGGCCGCACCTACGCGGGCATCGTGGAGGCGCTGCGGCGCGAGCTGTCCCAGGGCTACCTCCAGCGGCGCATGTCCATCGCGGAGGTGTCCTTCCTGCTGGGGTACGCGGATCCGGTCGCCTTCCACCGCGCCTTCAAGCGCTGGTGGGGCACGTCCCCGGAGTCCTTCCGCAAGGCCCGGGCGGCCGGGGGCTGACAGGCAAGCGGCGCCCCGAGCCCTTCCGGGAGGGACGCCAGGCCTTCGTTGGAGAGCAGGCGTGCCTACGTTTCACCCCAGAGGGCCGGGACCCTCGGGGAGACACCACCATGTGGACACGCACCTTCAACGGGCTCGTCGTGCTGGGTGTGATTGGGACCGTGAGCTTTACGGCTGGCTGCAATGAGCGCCAACAGCAGGCCGTCAACGAGAACGCCCGGCAGGTCGGGCAGGAGGTAGGCGAGGCCGCCAAGGACGTCCAGCACGGCGCAAGCCGGGCCGCGGAGAGCCTCAGCGAGTCCAGCCGCGAAGCCGCCGACGGTTTCCGGGAGGGCGTGGGCGGCTCGGGTGCCACGACCTCCGAGGAGCAGAAGGCCGACGAGCGCAGCGGGGACGGGCCGGACATCGGCCGCAACCCGGGCGTCATCCACGACGGGGAAGGGCCGCTGGAAGAACGCTGAAAGACGCAACGCGCCGGACACGCCACGACCCGGCGGTGTGTTTGAATGTGGACCATGGTTGCGGCCCCAGCCCTCCGTGGTCCCCTTCAGTCCCTCCTCCGTGTGTCGTGCCTGTTGCCGTGCCTGCTGACGGTGGCGTGCGTGACGACGAGCGAGGTGACGCGCGTCCCTTCGTTGGAGGAGAAGTGCGGCGGCGGGAGCGCCTGGGCCTGCGAGACCTGGGCGAAGCAGCTCCAGGTGGACAACCGGATGGAGGAGGCGGACCGGGCCTTCGGGCTCGCGTGCGCCATGGGCTCCACGTCCGCCTGTCTGACGCAGGGCAAAGACCGGCTGGCGCGCGGGGACCTGGATGGCGCGGAGCCACCGCTGCGCAAGGTCTATGACGAGGACTCGGAGGAGGCCACGCTGGCGCTCGCGGACCTCCAGGCCGCGCGCGGGGACGAGGTGGGCGCGGCGCACTTCCGTTACGAGGCGCTGTCCATCGACAAGTCGACGACGGAGTTCGCGCTGGGTTGGCGTGTCCCGTTCGACGGCGGCATGGGCATGGCGCTGGACGTGAACGTGCAGCCCATGGGGCTCAAGGCGCGGCGGCTGACGCTGGGCGCCAACCTGGGCCTGGGCCCGAACCTGGTGTCGCTGAACGCCACCGTGGGCTATCAGCACTTCGTGACGAACTGGTTCGCGCCCTATGGCCGGGCGCTGGTGGGCCCGTACCTGGACAACTCGTCCTCGCGGCGCATCCCCATCAACGTGGGGGCCGAGCTGGGCATGAAGTTCTTCGCGGGGCCCATCGGCCACCTGGGCACCGGCTTTGGCACCTCGCTGGACGGCTCCACGTACTACTTCCTCGAAGCCGGGCTGGACTGGCTGCTGACGCTGGCGGTGCTCGCGCACCTGTGATGGCTCAGGCGACGCCGAGCTTGGGGCACACGTCGTTGAAGAGGCACTCCGCGCACTTGGGCTTCTTGGCCACGCAGGTGTAGCGGCCATGCAGCACCACGGCGGGGCCGAAGAAGGTCCAGTCGTCCTTGGGCACCAGCTTCATCAGGTCCGTCTCGATGGCATCTGGCTTCTCCTGCTTCGTCAGGCCCAGGCGCTGGCTGACGCGGGCCACGTGCGTGTCCACGATGACGCCGGAGGCCTGATTGAAGGCGGTGTTGAGCACGACGTTGGCCGTCTTGCGCGCCACGCCGGGCAGCTCCACCAGGTCCTCCATACGGTCGGGCACCTCGCCCCCGTGGGCGTCCAGCAGCGCGCGGCTCACGGCCTGCACCGTCTTGGTCTTCTGCTTGAAGAAGCCGGTGGGCTTGAGGTCCTCCTCCAGCTCCGCGGTGTCCGCGTCCGCGAGCGCCTGGGGGCCGTCGTACTTCTTCCACAGCTCGGCGGTGACGCGGTTGACGCGCTCGTCCGTGCACTGCGCGGCCAGGATGGTGGCCACCAGCAGTTGGAAGGGCGTGTTCCAGTTCAGCTCGTATTTCGCGTCGGGGTACTTCTCGCGAAGGCGTTCGAGCACCACGGGGACGAGGGCGGCGGGTTTCATGGGTGGGTCCTCACATCGACCGTTCGACGAGCGCCGTCAACTCCGCGTCCGTGAGTGGAAGCGGATTGCCCTTCATGCTGCTGGCGGCGCGGGCCTTGGTGACGAGCTCCGGGATGGCCGTGGCGGTGAGGCCCATGTCGCGCAGGCCCCGGATGCGCACGGCGTGGACCAGGTCCTTCACCCAGGTGATGCCGTCCTCGGCGCGGGCGTTGGACTGGCCGGTGAGCAGCACCGCCAGCTCGCGGAAGCGGGGCAGGGCGGGGTGGTCCGGAGCGCGCGAGCGCAGCGCCTCCAGGTTCAGCTCCAGGGTGGCCCCGAGCAGCGCGGCGCACAGCGCCCCATGGGCCGCGCCGAGCATCCCGCCCAGCGGCGCCGCGAAGCCATGCACCGCGCCCAGGCCTGAGTTGGCGAGGCACAGGCCTCCAAAGAGGCTGGCGATGGCCAGGTCCTCGCGCTCCGCCGGGCCGGGGCCGTGCAGCACCGCCTTGCGCAGGGAGCGCGCGGAACGCTGCATGCCTTCGCGCGCGAGCGCGTCCGTGAGCGGCTGGGCGCGGATGGACAGGAAGGGTTCGATGAGCTGCGACAGCGCGTCCAGGCCGCCCGCCGCGAGCACTTCCGAGGGCGCGTGCTCCAGCAGGTCCGGATCCACCAGTGCGACGCGGGGGAGCATCATCGGGCTGCGCAGGCTGGCCTTCACGCCGGCCTCCTTCGAACCCAGCACCGCGTTGCGCGTCACCTCCGAGCCGGTGCCCGCCGTGGTCGGCACGGCCACGAAGGGCAGCGACGGCTTCGTCAGGGCCTGTCCCCGGCCGATGACCTCCAGGTAGTCCAGCGGGTCGCCCCCGTTGGCGGCGAGCGCGGCGATGGCCTTGCCCGCGTCGAGCGCGCTGCCTCCGCCGATGGCGACCACGGCGTCACAGCCGGAGTCCACGGCGGCGGCGGTGCCTTCGCGCGCGAGCTCGACGGTGGGCTCGCCCGGGACGCGGAAGGAGGCGGAAGGGATGCCCAGCCGTTCGAGCCCCGCGCGGACGGGTTCCGCGCGAGCGGGGTTGGTGCCGGTGACGAGCAGGACCTTCCGCCCGCCGAGGCCTCGCACGAGGTCGGGGACTTCCTGGACGCGGCCCGGGCCGAAGAGGACGCGGGTGGCGGTGGCGAACTCGAAGGGGGCGGTGGGCATGTCACCAGGCCGCGTCGTCGGGGAAGCGGTTGGTGT
>NZ_RAVY01000216.1:0-15512 GCF_003611625.1 Corallococcus sp. CA054B | reverse complement strand
CTCCTGGGGTTGTGGGGAGTGGGTCCAGCCGCGCGACGAATGGCCGCGCGGCGGATCGACACGGGACTTCAGGAGGCGGGGCGCTTGAAGCACACCATCCCGACCTGGGTATCCACCAGCACCAGCTCCCAGCCTTCCTTGCCCAGGGAGACCAGGTAGGTGTTGAGCGCGTCAGGGCCGGCCTTGAGGTCGAAGTCCGACGTCTTCCGGCAGAACTGCTGCCACTCGCGCACCTGCTCCGGTTTGGTGAACCGCTGGTGGGCGGGACGCAGGTCGTCCTTCGCCCAAGCGGACGCTCCACCCAGGAACGTCATGGTGAGACAGCAGAACCGCCGGGAAGAGACCGCGAGCGAGGAGCGCATGCCTCCGTTCTTACAGCGCCTAACGAAATTGCGGAGCGGGGTGGGCAAGCTGCAAGGGCCAGCTCCAGCTTGTAGGGCATGGTCCGCGAACTCGTTCCCGACGCCTTCTGGCAACGCGTGGCGCGCCGCCGCTGCCTCCTCCTTGCCAAAAGCACCCGTTGAGAAACGCGACGAGCGTCGTCCGTCGCTACAGGCCATCGCGAGCAGTTCGTTGGCTCGCGAGTGGAACCGCCTCAGGAAATGCATGCGTTGGATGCACGCGTAAGACAGGGTGTTCGCCGTTCGCGCGGCACTGTTTATTTTAGTAGCGCAGAAAACACATCGGTATTTCCGCCAAGCGCAAGCGTGAAGGTCCAGAAACTTCGATTTCTATTGGGGGGAACATCTGTGTTGGGAATGGAGGCAGGGTCTGCCGAGAATCGCCAGAGACTCATTCCGCCCAGGATGGATATTGCAATGTTTGGAGAGTAGGCCAAGCCTGTGGATATAATTGATGTTGCGCTCGGTGTGCCGTCTGTCAAATTGGTGTCGGGTCGAATGGTGGGGCTGATGCTGGAAGGTTTCCCCAAGTACACCCCGATCAGCCGATACCCGCACACCGCATCGCCACCAAGCCTCCAGCCTGTCTCTTCAGCGACTTCGTCGTCGCTTACTTGCTCCCGTTCAAGCTCTTTCTTGGTGCGGTCCTTCGCCATTCTATCTGCTCTCGCTCTGGCTACATCTCTCGAAGAAAGGCTCCAAACGGCAGCGCAATATGCTCGGGTCTCCGGGCCCGATTTCGCTAGAAACAAGAATGGATAGCCGACCACGTAAGGCATGAATGACGATGTGGTATCTTGCGCTGCATATTCCGTCAGTCCTTTGAGTGGGACGTGGACGGCATATCCTGCGCCAATTGAGAATCCGTACTCAATCAGTTTTCCGGACTTGAGATTGTCAATGGTCAGTGTTGTCGGTTGGGGCGGAGTAGTGGGGAGTTCCACGACCTTGACACTTATGGGCGTTGGATTCGGCTCCGGCGAAGCCACTTGCTCTGCGACAGTCGTGCCTGGGGACGCCGCCAGATCGCGCTGGAGTTCCTGCGAAGTTGCCAGGGTCGAAAAGGACGACACAGCCAGCAGCACGAGACGTGAGATCGTCGTCACTCAATTCCCTCCCTAATGAGGAACACGATTACGTGTGTCCTAGAGTGAATGGAAGTCAACGGATAGTCAATGGCCAGCGCTCAGGCGAGAGAAGGCTATCGTTTTATGACTCTGAGGACAGGTGGACTGGAGGTCGCTTCAAAACCAGTTGAAATATTAAATCAAGAATTTCGAGATGGGTGCGTCTGGGGCGCGAACCGCTGCGTGGTGGAGCGCACGCTGGCTTGGAAGAACCCGCTGCGCCGACCTCGATTCCGCGGCGACCGCAGGCCCGATATCCTCGGCTGCTGCGTCATGCTCCTCCGTCGCTCTGCCCTGGCAGTTGTCAGGCACTATTGGGGGAAGACGGGAGCATGAGCAAGCCACGGCCCTCTCGGGCTCAGTTCGACCGGGCCATCTCCACGGCGTCCGCGCCCGCGGGCAGGCGGAGCGGGGAGGACGGGTCGTTCACCGCGCGCCAGATGGCTTCCACCACGTCAATCGACCGGGTGACCGGCCCCGAGGCATGCGCCGTCCTCTGCTCGAAGATGCTCCGCACGAAGCCGGAGTACGCCTCGGGGACGGAGACGCCCTGGTCCTGCATCCGGGCCTGGGCGTTCTGGGAGAAGGGCGTCTCCGGAGACCGTCCCGGAATCACCAGGCTCACCCGCACGCCGAAGGGCTGGAGCTCCAGCGCGAGCGATTCGGTGAACGCGTTGAGCGCCGCCTTGCTCGCGCTGTACACGGCGAGCAGCGGGAGCGGCTTCAGCGTCGTGCCCGACGAGACGTTCACGATGACCCCCGACTTCTGCTGCCGGAACCCGGGCAGGAAGGCCTGGGTCACGGCCATTGCGCCGAACGTGTTCGTTTCGAAGGTGCCGCGGATCGTCTCCATCGAGGTGCCTTCGAAGACGCCCATCAGGCCGACGCCCGCGTTGTTGACCAGTACGTCGACGGGGCCGGCGGCCTCCACCAGCGCGCGGATGCTCGCCGGGTCGGTGACGTCGAGCGGGAGCACGCGCAGGTGCTCCGAGCGGGGCAGCACGTCCTCGCGCGGCTTGCGCATCGTGGCGATGACCTTCCAGCCGCGCTCGAGGAAGTAGCGGGCGGTGTCGAGTCCGAATCCGGTCGAGCATCCAGTGATCAGGATCGTCTTCATGGCGTCTCCTTGGCGGTGGTGGCTTCGGTGACGGATATACGGACCCGGAACCGGACGTGCTACAACAGGGAGTCCAGATTTCATTCGCAGGAGTCCGGTCATGGTCGATCCCCTCGCGGAAGTGGTCTCGCTGCTCCAGCCGGGCGCTCCATTCTCGAAGCTCGTCAGCGGCGCGGGCAGGTGGAGGGTACGGCGAGCGGAGAATGGGCGGCCCTTCTACTGCGCGGTCCTCATGGGGAGGAGCCGCCTCGCCGTCGACGGGCGCGAGCCGGTCATCCTCGAGAAGGGGGACTTCGTCTTGATCCCCGCGGCGTTCGACTTCATGACGACGAGCATCGAGCCGCCCAAGGGAAAGCAGGAGACGCCGCGCATCGTGTTGCCCGATGGTGAAATCAGGAACGGCATTCACCACGGCCCGCCGGATGTCCGGCTGCTGGTGGGGTACTGCACCTTCGCCTCCCCGGACGCGAGCCTGCTCGTCTCGCTCCTGCCCCAGTTCGTGCACGTTCGCGGCGAGCAGCGGCTCACCACCCTCGTGGAGCTCTTGAAGGACGAGTCGCGCGAACGGCGGCCCGCGCGCGAGGTCATCCTCGCTCGCCTCATGGAGGTGCTGCTCATCGAGGCGCTCCGCTCCACGGCCGGCATCGCGGCGTCGCCGGGCCTCCTGCGCGGGCTCTCCGACGAGCGACTGGCGGTGGCCATCCGCCGGATGCACGAGCGCCCGACCCAGGCGTGGACCGTGGCCCAGCTGGCGAAGGAGGCCGCGCTGTCCCGCTCGGCGTTCTTCGAGCGCTTCAATCGCGCGCTGGGCGTGGCCCCGATGGAGTACCTGCTCGGCTGGCGCATGGCCCTGGCGAAGGACCTGCTGCGGCGCAAGCAGGAGGCCACCGTCGCCGAGGTCGCGGAGCAGGTCGGCTACAGCTCCGCGAGCACCTTCAGCGTGGCCTTCACCCGTCACGTCGGACTGCCACCCACGCATTACGCGCGGGAGCAGCGCCAGTCCCCTGACACCCGGGGCGAACCTCCGGCACGGCGGGCCACCGGGCAGCCGGGCCCCGGGCGGGCTACCCGGAGGAGCGGCGGGCGCGGCCCCAAGGGTCGGACCCCGGTGGTAGAGCTGTCCCGCCATGGATGATCCCACCGACAGGGACCCGGAACGCCGCCGGGAGCCTCGCAAGCCAAAGCCTCCCCGGAAGGTGTCGCCGCGCTATCTGGAGAACGCGGCGCTGCACTACCTCAAGCGGTACGCGGCCACGGTGAGCCAGCTCAAGCGCGTGATGATGCGCAGGGTGGACCGCTCCGTGAAGTTCCACGGCACCGACCGCGCGGAGGCCGTGGGCTGGGTGGACGCGCTGGCGGAGAAGCTCATCCGCAACGGCCTCATCAATGACCGGACCTACGCGGAGACGCGCGTGCACTCGCTGCGCGCGTCCGGCCGCAGCGCGCGCGTCATCACCCAGAAGCTGCGCATGAAGGGCGTGGCGCCGGAGCTGGTGCAGGAGAAGCTGGCGGAGGCCACCCAGGACGTGCCGGAAGACGCCGCCGCCCGCATCTGGGCGCGCAAGAAGCGGCTGGGCCCCTACCGGCGCGACCCGAGCACGCGCGAGGAGAACCGCAAGAAGGACCTGGCGGCGCTCGCCCGCGCGGGCTTCTCCTTCGCCATCGCGAAGCGCATCATCGACGGGACGGCGGACGACCTGCCGTCCCGCGACTGAAAAGACCCCTGAGGGCTCAGTACATCTTCAGGTCGTACTTCGCGGTGGGCGTGTAGTCGGACCCCGCCGGCCGGTTGCGCGTGTCGGTAATCTTCACCGCGTAGACGCCATTCGCCACGACGTTCGCCGTCGCGCGGTAGATGAAGCAGGACGGGATGATCTGCGAGCAGATGGTGCTCGACGTGCTGCCCACGAGCGCGCCCAGCGTGCGGGTGGCGTAGTTGTACGCGTAGATGTCGATGCGCATCCACGGGCCGTTGCGCAGGTTGTATGTCTCCACCGTCATCACCTGGTTGATGGGCGTGGCCACCAGCACCCAGTCCACGTCGTTCTGACGGTGGAAGGAGTGGTTGAGCTGCGGCGTGCCCAGGTACGAGGACGCGGAGGTGTGCGTGTTGTCGCTCTCGTAGGAATCCGGAGGCGCCAGCAGGCAGTTGGCGGGCGGGCTGAAGCCGTCATTGACGCAGACGTTGCCCACGCAGTTGCAGCCGGACGCGCAGTCCGAACCCGTGTTGCACGTGCGCACGGGCGCCTGGTCACAGTGGCCCTCGGGCGGCGGCGGGCCGAACCCGTCCGGCACGCAGTAACCGCCCTGGCAGGTACAGGCCTCCCGGCATCCCAGGCTGTTCGTACAGGTCCGGGTCGCCAGCGCCGCCTCCTGCGTCTCCAGCGTCTCCATCGCCACGGGCTCGGGCGACAGCGGCTGCTCCTCCACGGGGCCGCAGGCCACGGCGAACAGCGCCAGCGCCGCCGCACTCCAACGAAGCATCTTCACGGGGGCTCCTCGGGTGGAAATCCCGGCGAGGGGCGCGGGAGTGCGCCGCCTGAAGGGAAATCATTGTTTCACCCTGAGTGAACTGTGCCTTCCTGGGATGGGTCTGGCAATCCTTATCAAGTGCAATGATTCGGGATTCTTGAGGCCTTGGAAAGTGTTCTCATCCCCAAAGCACCGCGGCCCGGCGCCCCTCCTGTGTGGTGGAGGGACACCGGGCCGCCTGGGCCCTGCTGTCTGGCTTTGACTACTCCTGGAGGTGCGTGACGGTCAGCGCCGGGTCCGCGGCGATCTCCGCCTCCGTGTAGCGACGGTCCAC
Organism: Corallococcus sp. CA054B; assembly: GCF_003611625.1. NCBI lineage: Bacteria > Pseudomonadati > Myxococcota > Myxococcia > Myxococcales > Myxococcaceae > Corallococcus > Corallococcus sp. CA054B. Next base: position 10,061 of record NZ_RAVY01000216.1, on the reverse strand, counting down.
CCACTGCTTCTGGGAGAACATGGCCGTCTGGTCCGCGAACCAGGGCGAGGCCGGGTTGGTGGACTGGGAGTAGGTGAGCACGGACTTCGCCACGGGGCCCGCGTCCGTGAAGGACACGGCCATGACGAAGCTGGAGCCCAGGACGGGCTCATACGTGCCGTCCGGCGCCAGCTGGTTGGCGATCTGGTTGAAGCAGCCCTCGTCGTGGGCGCAGCCGTGCACCGGGTAGAAGATGCCGTTCTTGCGCTTGCCCTGCACGGAGCCCGTCGTCGCATCCAGGGCGATGCCGCGCTCGCGCAGCGTGCGGATGGCGGTGCCCAGCGCCTGGGCCACCTGCGGGTTCAGCGTGTTGAGCGTGCGCGGCGTGTTGACCGGGTCGTTCGCGTTGAAGGGCACCAGGTACGGCCCGCCCGTGGCACCCACCGCGGTGAAGAGGAACACGCGCCAGAGCAGCTCGCCCCGGCTGTCCAGGTCGCCCTTCAGGTCCCACGCGGCCAGCACGGGGCAGGCGGGGCGCAGGTCCTCGAAGGTGAGGTCCGGCATCAGCACGAAGGGCGTGCGGCGGCACAGCGCCACCGCGGCGTCGCGCAGCAGCTCGCCGGAGTAGTTGCGGTTGTTGAACATCACCGTCTGGAGCTGCTCCAGCGTGAAGCCCTGGCCCTCCAGGCCGTCCGTGCCCGCGAGCCGGCCCTGCACCATCTTCAGGCCCAGGCGGGTGCGCAGGCTGCGCACGTTCTTCTCACCGCCCAGGATGCGCGGGAAGCCGGTGAGCGGCTGGGCGGGGTTGGGCAGCCAGTAGCTGTCGTTGGAGTTGGTGACGTAGTCGGCGCGGGTGAGGTGCGGCAGGCTGCCCGGGCCGAAGATGCCCGGCTCCACCGCGTCCGCGTCGCTGCCCAACGCGCAGTCGGAGCGCGAGCCGTCCAGCACCGGCAGCCCCGCGCTCGCGAGCACCAGCAGCGGGATGGGGGACAGCACGCAGCGCGCGAGCTTCGCGTCGGTGACGTGCGGCACCACGCTCATGTCCGCGTAGTACGCGCGGCCCTGTGCGTCCGTGGCGATGGTGTTCACCCAGGGGATGCCCTGCCAGGTGGCCTGCGCCGTGCGCAGCTCGTCCACGTTCGCCGCGCGGTCCATGGCGAAGAACGCGTCCAGCAGGCGCAGGTTGGACGCGTTGGCGTCATGGAACGCGTAGCCGGTGAGGCCGTTCCACGTCATCAGGCCGGACGGGTACTCCATCATCGGGCCCAGGTGCGAACGGTAGAAGGTGTGCTGACGCGGCGTGAGCGAGCCGTCCGCCGCCTTCGCCTGCACCGTGACGGTGCGGGTGGTCATGTCGCGAATCTGGCCGTCGTACAGGTACTTCGTGGGGAAGCCCGGGATGAGCTTCAGCTCGAAGGGGGTGAAGCGGTACGCGGTGGAGACGGTGTGGCTCCAGGCCAGCGTCTCGTTGTGGCCGATGAGGATGGCGGGCACGCCCAGCAGGCTCACGCCGGAGACGTTGAGCTTGCCCGGCACCGTGAGGTGGGCCTCGTAGAAGCGCTCCGAGCCTTCCCAGGGGAAGTGCGGGTTGGCCAGCAGCATGCCCTTGCCGTTGCGCGTGGCCTGGGTGCCCAGGCCGAAGGCGTTGCTGCCCAGGCCCAGCGTCTCCGAGCTGGGGAACACCTTGCGGTCCAGCGTGGCGGGCGCGGGCAGCGGCAGGGGCAGCGTGCCGTCCGGCAGGAGGGACGGGGGCTTCGCGTCCACCAGCGCGTCCAGGAAGAAGAGCGAGCTGGCGAAGAGGCTGAGCTGGTAGTAGCGCCGGTACAGGTCGCGCTCGGTGATGGGGCGCACCCAGGCCGCGCCCTTGCAGCGCGGATCCGGCAGCCCGTCCACGCCGGTCTCCGTCAGGTAGCGGTTGATGCCCGCCGTGTAGCCGCGCACCAGCTCGCGCACGTCCTGGGACGGGCCCAGGGGCGGCGGCTTCGCCAGGAGCGCCTCCACCGTGCCGTCGTCGTTGATGGCCTGGTAGAAGAAGTCGCTCTTCAGGTTGTTGTACTGGCTGCCCAGCGCGGCCAGGTACGTGCCGTCCGGCCCGAAGTAGCGCGAGCGCTCGGCGTTCACCGTCACCAGCGCGTCCATCAGCGCGCAGAAGTTGTCCTGAGCGAACGCGTAGCCATAGCCGTAGCCCACGCCCGCGAAGTCATCCGCCAGCACGTGGGGGATGCCGTGCGCCGTCCTGCGCACGGTGGCGGAGAGGCTGCCCGCCCCCAACTTCTTCACCGACGTGGTGGGGCCTTCCGGCGCAGGAGGTGTCGCGGTGCGCGGCTCACACCCGGTGGCCAGCAGCAGCGCCGTCAGCGGCAGCAGCCGGGCGCCACCGGTCCTTCCGTTACGTCCGTCCATCGAGGGACTCCTTTCAAGATGAGAAAGAAAATCCCTTATGATTGTAGAAACGCGGTGGTTCTGGATCGCGTGAAAACACCCGAAGGGTGTTCAGTCCAGGCGGGGGGTGGCCAGGGGGAGGTCGTGGAACTTCCGGGGCTGGAGCGTGAGCACGCGGTGCAGGAACAGCCCGATGCCCGCGCCCCCCACGCCGTAGTCGTGGCTGATGCGCATGAGGTAGCGGCCGGGGAAGGCCAGGCCCTGGGGGCGCTCGATGCGGTACAGCAGGCACTGCTCGGCCTTCTGCCGCGCCAGGTCCAGGTAGTGCCGCTCGCCCGTCACCACGTGCATGTCCAGCAGGGTCTCCCCCATGGAGGCGAGGCCCTCGAAGAGGTGGGGGGCAGCGGAGAAGAAGGCGCCACAGGGCCGGGCGCCGCGGCGGGCCAGGTGGAGGTAGTGCTCGTCCTGGAGGACCTGAAAGAAGCGGATGAGGGTGGAGGTCACCCCCGCGCCGCCGCGCAGCCAGTAGGGCCGGTGGCCCTCGGCCCCGGCGGTCGTCCCCCAGACGAGGTTGTCCCCCTGGGGCTGCGCATGGGCGACGTCGAACGCGAGGCCCTCGCGGGCGGTGTCCAGGTACTCCCGTTCGCCGGTCGCCCGCCAGAGCGACAGGAGGAAGAAGGCCGCGCCGCTGTTGCCCAGACCGAACCCCAGCCGGACGGCGCCGTCGAAGTCATTGCGCCAGGACACCCCGTGGGCGGAGCGCTCCGCCCGCTTCAGCAGGTATTGCCCCGCACGGACGGCGTGCTCCAGGTAGCTCGCGTCCCGGGTGCGCAGGTGGAGCGCCAGCGCGGCCATGCCCCAGCCCGCCGCGCCGTCGAACATGTCGACGGCGCGCAGGGCCAGCGGCGACTGCATCGCCATCGCGAACAGCTCCCGGCCGCGCTCGAGCAGACCGACCTCCGCGAAGGTCCAGGCGATACCGGCCAGGCCGGAGTAGAGGCCCGGCGGATAATTGCCCAGGTCGACGGGCTGGGCCGCCATCCAGTCCCGCACCTGGGGGGGCAGCTCCCCCAGGACGGAGTGCAGGAAGAGCGCGGGGCCACAGGCGCCATACGCCAGGTTGAGCGGGTTCGTCTGGAACCCCATGGCGTCCTGGGCGAAGAGCCGGTCCGAGCGCGTCGTGTCCAGGGTCGCGAGCATGTCCCTCGCCAGGTCCTGGAGGGCGCGGTGCAGCGGGTCCGCCTCGGGGGTGGCCTGAGGGAGGACTTCGTCCTGCGGAGCGCGAGCGGTGAGGGTGCTCATGAGGGCGTTCCTCGAGGGTGGGAGCGGTGGTGGGGGCGCCCTAGGCGGCCGGGTTCCAGGCGAGGGCGAACTGGCGGGCGTCGTCGAAGCGGCCCTCCACCAGCAGCTGGATGAGGGTGCGGGTCTGCGGAGGCAGTCCCGCTTCGATGAAGTGGTCCAGGAACCGGAAGAGCGGGTGGGACTTGTCCAGCTCGAACAGGTTCTGGACGGGGCAGATGAGGTTGTAGAGCAGCATCCCCGCCGCGTAGTAGTCGTCCTCGGGCTCCAGCGAGCGCGCCGTGCGGCGCTCGGGCCGGCGGAAGCCGGGGTTGAACCACTGGGCGGAGAACGGCGAGTGGCCGCCGCGGATCAACGCGCCTTCGAAGTCGATGAACCCCAGCGCCCCCGTGGGCCGGTGGATGAGGACGTTGCCCGGAGACAGGTCCCCCACGAGCACGCCTCGGTCATGGATGGCCGCCAGCGCGTCGAAGAGCCGCAGCGCGATGTCCCTCCACTCCACGCAGAAGCGGACGACGCGGGCGGCGTCCTCCATGTACGTCATGATGATGAAGTCGTCCTGGGCCCGGAGCTTCGCCAGGGGGATGCCCTCGAAGAAGCTGACGGCCAGGAACGAGTGCTCCCACTCCTCGAACAATTCGACCGGTTGGGGGACACACGGCAGGCCCTCGAGCCGCCGCAGGATGTCGTACTCCTGCCGGAGCGCCAGGGTTGCGTCCACGGTGCGTTCCGCGCCCAGCCAGGTCTCCGTGTGGGGCCGCGCCTCCTTGAGCGCCACCAGGTGGCCGGTGCGCTGGTCCAATGCCTTGTAGACGCCGCCCGTGTTGGTGAAGGCCAGCGCCTCCTGGACCGCGTAGCGGTTGTTGAGCAGCCCGGACTCCTCCTTGGCGTCCGCCTCTTCCGGGGTCTCGAAGGGGTCCTGGACCCAGTCCGGCAGTTCGAAGTAGGGCAGGCGCAAGTCATTGACCCAGGCGCCGTCCGGCTTGCGCACCATCAGGTCGCGCATGCCGTCGATGCGCAGGTTGTACATGCGCTGGAAGCCGCCGTACCGGTAGAAGACGACCTTGCTGTCGCGGTAGCGCTTGTCTGAAAGAACATACGGACCGACGAGGCCCTGGGTGGCCTGGTGGAGCGCTTCGATGAGGTCGCGGAAGGTCTGCTCATCCTTGGGATAGATGGTGATGAACTTGCCCGACCCACCCCGGGAATAGCGTTTGGAGTTCTGGAAGCGTAGCAGCATGGGGGCCGCGACGATCTTGAACATCACCTCCCGGCGGGCACACTCCGGCACGACGCGGCGCAGGATGGTCTCTGCCTCCGCCACTGGCGAGGAGATGTGGATCTTGAAGCCCTGGGGCTGGAGGACCGTGCGCTCCGACTTCGCCTGGAGGAAGACGTCAAACCGGCTCGCCGTCCAGTCGGAGGGCAGCAGTTGCTTCAGGAGCGATGCGTATTGCTCGCTGACAGGAAAGCGGCCCAGCGTTTCGAAGTAGTCCGGATCCGACAGCGTGTAAGGGGAGATCTCTTCCATGGGGGCTCCTACGCGCCGTGGCCGGAAAACAGGAGGGGCCGGAGTGCCGGCCCCTCCCGGCTTCAGCACTGCGAAGGCAGGACTAGCAGCCGACGCTGCAGCCGCTGTTGCCACCGCCGACGGCGATACACATCACGCTGCTGGTGCTGTCGGCAACCGCGGTGGTGTCCGGAGCAGCCAGCTTCTGCAGATCGAGGATCTTCTTCATGGTGTATATCCTTTCGGATGGGGGTGCATTCACTGTCGTGAAGCGGAGAAAATATAAAATCTAGAAGAGTGGGAAATCAATGGGTCAATAATTGCCCATGTCTTGGTGGTTGGAGTTGGTGTGGGGTGAAGGCTCTTACGCGCTGCGATGTCGCTGTATGTCATTGATGGCGGGGCGCGGCATTCCGCCCTCCTGGAGCCGGGCGGGGTCTGGCATGCTCCAGGCCTCTTCCAGGAAAGGAAGTCAGCACATGAAACGGATGTTCGCGGGCGCGCTCGTCGTCGCGGCGTTGGGGACCCTGGGGTGTGGTGGGGCGAAGGCCTCCGGGCCGGGCGCGGAGGCCGTGATGGCGCGGCAGTCGCTGGAGGACCAGCGTGCGGGGCTGCGTGCGGCGGACCAGGCCATGTCGGACGCGGCGGAGAAGGCCGGCTCGGCGCAGGCGTTCGCGGACTTCGTCGCGGACGACGCGGTGCTGCTGGTGGACGGCACGTACGCGCCGAAGGGCAGGGAGGCCATCCGCGCGTGGCTGGCCGCGCATCCGTTGGAGGCGGAGGGCAAGGTGCGCTGGGCGCCCGTGCGCTGGGACGTCAGCGCGGACGGGACGCTGGGGTACGCGGTGGGCAACGTGTCCGTGGAGTCGGGAGGCACGTCGGTGCGGCCGACCGCGCGCTACATCACCGCGTGGAAGCGCCAGCCGGACGGGCAGTGGCGCGTGGCGGTGGCGGTGCTCAACGCCGCCAAGACGCCGATGACGCCGCCCGCGGGCTTCGCGCCTTCGTCCACGCAGCCGGCGCCGGAGCCGCGCGCGCTTCCGCCCGCGAAGGTGCTGGAGGAGGCGAAGGCCGCGGACAGCGCGTTCTCCGCCATGTCCGTCACGGAGGGCATGGGCAAGGCCTTCGCCGCCTGGGCCGCGCAGGACGCGGTGATGCCGCTCGGATCCGCCGGCATCTTCGGCCATGACGCCATCGCGAAGGCGTACGCGCCGTTCACGCTGGAGGCCATCGACCTGCGCTGGGAGCCGGTGTTGGGGGACGCGGCGGGCTCTGGCGACCTCGCGTACACGGTGGGCCGCGCCATCTCCACGGGCAAGAACGAGCAGGGCCAGCCGGAGGTGGACCACGTGAAGTACCTCACCGTCTGGCGCCGGCAGGCCGATGGACAGTGGCGCTACGTCACCGACGGCGGCAACGCCAGCCCCGGCCCGCAGGGGCCGTGAGGCTTGCTGTCAGCCCTTGAAGACGTGCTCGCGGTGCCACCTCAGATAGCTGGGGTGGGGCCGCCACTCGGGGCGCTCCGGCAGCCGCAGCTGGCGGTGGGGCTGGACGAGCCGGCCCAGGTCCTCGGGCACGCCGCGGGTCGCCAGCAGGACGCGGTGGTCGTCGTCGATGGAGATGAGGCCCCGGTCGAACATCCAATGCACGGTGCCCGTGAGGGCCAGTCCGTTGCGGACGGAGTCGGGGCCGTGGGAGGCCACGGGCTGGATGTGCGCCGCCTGGACCTCCGGCCGTCCACCGCCATTGATGAGCTTCAAGCCGGAGATGGCGCAGGTCTGGGAGTAGGCGCGGCGCACGTTGTGCCGGAAGGCGTCGTCCCGGAAGGGACGTGAGACGACCAGTTGTTCCAGCGGACGCTCCGGGTAGACGGGAGGCGGCTCCGCGACACCCGTGACGGGCAGCTCCCATGGGGCGTAGTCCCGGCGGAAACCCAGGCGCGTGATGAGCTCGAACTCCGAGTCCCCCAGGGGCCGGACGGCCCGGCCGAACGCGCCCTTGTTCGTGCTGCCATCCGCCTTGCGCAGGGCCTCCTCGTAGTAGAGGTCACCTTCCCGGAAGGGCACGGCGTGGTCGAACTCGAGGAAGTCCTCGATGAGCGCGTAGAAGTGACCGGGCTGCGTCTTGTCCTCTTCCACGCTGCGGACCTTCGCGACGGCGAAGTACGCCTGCCGCCCGTTCGAGCTCGTCGGTCCACTGGCCCTGCGGGGCTCGTAGTAGACGATGAACTCCCCGACGGCGGCCTCCACCTGCCGCAGATAGGTGCGCGGGAAGTGGTAACGCACCTCGGGCTGGTCGTCATACGCCGAGCCTTCCGAGGTGGTGAAGACAGCCTTCGTCATGGGCTCCCTGTCCAGGTCGAGGGAGCGCCAGGTTAGGGCCGTGGATCCGGGGTGTACATGCCCGCGATGTCATGGCTGGCCCCTTGGCGTGACTGTTTCAGCAATATTCCGCCAAGAGCTGAAATAGCTGCTTAGTCTTGTATTCAGGACTGGGCCGCCGCAAGAAGGGAGCTCCCCCCGTGGTGAGGAGTTCCCTTCATGCGTACCCCTCGTTCCGTGCGTCGGCTGTCGCTGTCGTTCGTCCCGCTGTTCGCGCTCGCGGCCTGTGGCCCGGCCGAGCCCGTCACTCCTGACGCTCCTGCACTCACCGCGCAGGAGGCCGCGCTCACCGAACTGCTCACCAACGGCTCCTTCAGCTCCGGCTCGGTGGCGCCGTGGTGGAACAACGCCAGCACGCAGTCGTCCGTGGAGAGCGGCAGGTGGCGCGTGGACGTGGCGGCGAACACGGCCAACCCGTGGGACGCCATCGTGGGACAGAGCGGCCTGACGCTCACCGCCGGGAAGACCTACACGCTCGCGTTCACCGCCACCGCCACCGCGCCCATCACCGCGCAAACAACCGTGCAGCAGGAGGTGGCTCCGTACACGGCCACGCTCACGCGGGCCTTCACGCTGGACGGCACGTCGCGCCGGTTCTCCTTCCCCTTCACGTCGTCGTTCTCGTCCGGCCAGGGACAGGTGACGTTCCAGCTGGGGGGCCGCGCCAGCGCCGTCACCGTGCGGCTGGATGACATCTCGCTCACCACGGAGAGCGGCACCGGCTCCGGCCCGGTGGCGATGACGAGCGGCTTCTACGTGGACCCCAACTCCAACCCCGCGGTGTGGGTGCGCGACAACAGCGGTGACGGCCGCGCGTCGCGCATCAACGCGTCCATCGCCTCGAAGCCGATGGCACGCTGGTTCGGCAACTGGAACGGCAACATCGCCCAGGATGTGTCCAACTTCGTGGCCGCGGCGGACGCGGCGGACAAGCTGCCCGTGCTGGTGGCCTACAACATCCCGGGCCGTGACTGCGGCAGCCACTCCGGCGGCGGGGCGGGCAGCGCGGACGCGTACCGCACCTGGATCTCCGCCTTCGCGACGGCCATCGGCAACCGCCCGGCGGTGGTCATCGTGGAGCCGGACGGCGTCGCGCAGCTGGACTGCCTGCCCAACGACACGGAGCGCGCCACGCGGCTGAGCCTCATCCGCTACGCCTCCGAGCAGCTGCGCGACCGCGCGCCCAACACCTGGACGTACCTGGACGGCGGCAACGCGAGCTGGATCGCCGCCGACACCATGGCGCAGCGCCTGGAGTCCGCGGGCGTGCGCAACGTGCGCGGCTTCTCCCTCAACGTCTCCAACTTCTATCCCACCGCGCAGTCCACCACGTACGGCAACGCGGTGAACGCCGCGCTGAACAGCCGCTACGGCTACACGCGGCAGTACATCATCGACACCAGCCGCAACGGCAACGGCTCCAACGGCGAGTGGTGCAACCCCGGTGGCCGCAAGCTGGGCGTGACGTCCCAGACGGGCGGCGGCGCGGAGATGCTCCTGTGGGTGAAGACGCCGGGGGACTCGGATGGCCAGTGCGGCATCGCCCCGGGCACGCCCGCAGGACAGTTCAGCCCGGACCTGGCGAACCGCCTCATCGACGGCACCTGAGCCCCCCGAACCCGCCTCCGTCCCGTCACGCTGGGGGGGCGAGCCGCTGTAGCCCACCGGACGTGAAAACGCCTTCCCCGGCGCGAGGCAGGGGAAGGCGTTGGGGTGTGAGGCAGGGGCTGCGCGGGAGGGGTTCCTAGCTGGACTCGCCCACGCTCATGCGCCGGCTGGCGCCGCCGTTGCCCTTGCCCAGGGGCTGGGTGCGCTCCAGGTTCGAGCGGGCCAGGGCCTGGCGCTGTTCATCCGTCTTCGCGGTGCCGTCCTTCTGCACCGTCATCACGCCGCCGCTGCCGTGCTGCGCCTGGGCCTGCTCGATGCTCTTCTTCAGGTCGCTGGCCGGCACCCAGTAGGCGCCGTTGATGGGGTCGCGCACGCGGTAGAGGTCGTCGTCCGTGCTGTCGCTCAGGCCCGGGTTCACGCCGTCGATGGTGAGCCAGTGCAGCTCGCCGCTCTCCGGGAGCTGTTCATCTTCCGCCAGCGTCATGTTGAGCAGCGCGTTGGAGTCCACCATCGCCAGGGCCATCTGCCCGTGCTTCAGCGCGCCGCTCAGCGCGTCCGTGTTGCACTCGTCGAAGCCGTTGGTGACCTTGATGCCCATGGTGCCGAGCATGGCGCCCATCTCTGCCGGGGTCGCGCCGTCATCCAGGTTCACGTCCACCTGGTCACTCACACCCGAGGCAATCGTGTCCGCCTTGTTGCGCACCTTCTCGCGGGCCTCCTGCTGCGTCAGCGGGGCGGCCTCCTCGGCGCTGGACTGCTCCAGGTAGGTGAGGGTGGCCTCCGCGCAGCCCTTCTTGCTCGTCTGCGCGACGGTCGTCTGCGGCGCGTTCCAGCCCTGCTCCTTCTGGGCTTGCGTCGCCTCGTTGGTGGGGATGGCGCTGGCGGCCGGATCCGTGCCCGGG
>NZ_RAVY01000215.1:0-15552 GCF_003611625.1 Corallococcus sp. CA054B | reverse complement strand
CCAACGTCCCCAGGTCCCCCGGCACCGCGAGCGCCCGGCCCCCGAGCCGCTCCACGTCCGCCACCAGCGCCTGGAGGCGGCCCGCGTCACGCGCCACGAGCAGAAGCCGCGTGTCCCTGGACGAGGCCAGCGCCAATGCCAGTGCATGGCCAATCCCACGGGAGGCACCAGTCAGGATGAGGTCCGTCATGGCCCCAGCCTGCCAGGATGGCCTCAGGGGTTGAAACTCCGCGCGCCGCGGGTGGCTCGGTGTGTGATTGCCCTGGCGATGGGGGCTCCTGGCCTGCCCCCAGGAAGGCGGACGTGGGGGCGGGCGGGTGTCCTCCCGCCCACTCCTACATGGGACTGGCGCCCCTCCCGGTGGGCGCCAATCTCCCTTTGAAATTCAGGGCGCCTTCCCGTAGTTTCCCCCGCGACTTCGAGGAGCGTTGCGAGGCCTTCCCGGCCCCAGGCTCGAAGCCGAATGACCCAACGGCGCTCACCTGAACGCGTTTCTTGCGAGGGTGAGGCGGCCTTTCTTTCCAGGGCACGGCCTCTTCCTTGCCAGCAGGCGCGCCACCCTGGATCCGGAGCCACACCATGACCGCGGTTACCCAGAAGCAGAATCAGGACTACTCCATCGCCGACCTCAAGCTCGCCAGCTGGGGCCGCAAGGAGATCCGCATCGCCGAGAGCGAGATGCCCGCGCTCATGGCGATCCGCGAGGAGTACGCGAAGCAGCAGCCGCTCAAGGGCGCTCGCGTCACGGGCTCGCTGCACATGACCATCCAGACGGCCGTGCTGGTGGAGACGCTCCAGGCGCTGGGCGCGCAGGTGCGCTGGGCCTCGTGCAACATCTTCTCCACGCAGGACCACGCCGCCGCCGCGCTGGTGGATGCCGGCACCCCGGTGTTCGCCCACAAGGGCGAGTCCCTCAAGGAGTACTGGGACTTCACCCACCGCATCTTCGAGTTCGGCCCCGCCGGCAGCGACCACGAGGGTCCGAACATGATCCTCGACGACGGCGGTGACGCCACGCTGCTCATGCACCTGGGCAAGCGCGCGGAGAAGGACCCGTCCGTCATCGCCAACCCCCAGAGCGAGGAGGAGCGCGAGCTGTACGCCTCCATCAAGGCCAAGCTCGCCGAGGACGCCACCTGGTACTCGCGCAAGAGCGCCAAGATCCTGGGCGTCACGGAGGAGACGACCACGGGCGTGCACCGCCTGCAGGAGATGTCCCAGAAGGGCACGCTCCTGTTCCGCGCCATCAACGTCAACGACAGCGTGACGAAGAGCAAGTTCGACAACCTCTACGGCTGCCGTGAGTCCCTGGTGGACGGCATCAAGCGCGCCACGGACGTGATGGTGGCCGGGAAGATCGCCGTCGTCGCGGGCTACGGCGACGTGGGCAAGGGCTCCGCGCAGGCCCTGCGCGCGCTGTCCGCCCAGGTGTGGGTGACCGAAATCGACCCCATCTGCGCGCTCCAGGCCGCGATGGAGGGCTACCGCGTCGTGACCATGGACTACGCCGCGGACAAGGCGGACATCTTCGTCACCGCCACGGGCAACAAGTCCGTCATCACCCATGAGCACATGGCCAAGATGAAGGACCAGGCCATCGTCTGCAACATCGGCCACTTCGACAATGAGATCGAGGTCGCCTCCCTGGAGAAGTACAAGTGGGAGGAGATCAAGCCCCAGGTCGACCACATCATCTTCCCGGACAACAAGCGCATCATCCTGCTGGCCAAGGGCCGTCTGGTGAACCTGGGCTGCGGCACGGGCCACCCCAGCTACGTGATGTCCAGCTCCTTCGCGAACCAGACCATCGCGCAGATCGAGCTGTACTCGCACAGCGACAAGTACCAGGTGGGCAAGGTGTACGTGCTGCCCAAGCACCTGGATGAGAAGGTCGCCCGGCTCCAGCTGAAGAAGCTCAACGCCCAGCTCACGGAGCTCACCCCCGAGCAGGCGAACTACATCGGCGTGGAGAAGAGCGGCCCCTACAAGCAGGACACCTACCGCTACTAAGCGGCGCGTCCTGACCTGACACCTCCGGGGCACCGTGGGCCTTCAAGAGCCCGCGGTGCCCTTCGTGTTTTCAGAACAGCCGGTTGAGGCCGTTGAGCGCCGCCACGCGGTACGCCTCCGCCATGGTGGGGTAGTTGAAGGTCGTGTTGATGAAGTAGTCGATGCCGTTGCCCGGCCAGTCCTGCGCCATGATGGCCTGGCCGATGTGGATGATTTCGGAGGCGTTGTCCCCGAAGCAGTGGATGCCGAGAATCTCTCGCGTCTCCCGGTGGAACAGCAGCTTCAGCATGCCCACGGTGCGGCCGGTGATTTGCGCGCGCGCCAGGCTCTTGAAGAAGGAGTGGCCCACCTCGTAGGGGACGCCTGCCTGGGTGAGCTCGCGCTCGGTGCGGCCCAGGCTGCTGATTTCGGGGCTGGTGTAGATGCCGGTGGGGATGTCCTTCACCAGCTTGTGCTCCATCCGCCCCTCCACGATGTGCGTGGCGGCGAAGCGGCCCTGATCATAGGAGGCGCTCGCCAGGGACGGGGCGCCCACCACGTCTCCCACCGCGTAGATGTGGGGCACGGACGTCTGGTAGCCGTCGTTCACCTGGATGCACCCGCGCGAGTCCACCGCGATGCCCAGCGCCTCCAGCCCCAGGTCCTGGCTGTTGCCGGAGCGGCCGTTGGCCCAGAGGAAGACGTCCGCCTTCAGCCGCTTGCCGCTCTTCAGGTGGAGCACCACGCTGTCGTCGTGCGGCTCCACGGAGACCATCTCCTCCTGGTGGCGGATGAGCACGCCCTGTTCGCGCAGGTGGTAGGAGAGGGCGTCCGAGATTTCGTCGTCCAGGAAGGACAGGAGCCGGTCGCGCGTGTTCACCAGGTCCACCTTCACGCCGAGCATCCGGAACATGGAGGCGTACTCGCAGCCGATGACGCCCGCGCCGTAGATGATCATCGACAGCGGGGACTCGCGCAGCTTGAGGATGGTGTCCGAGTCGAAGATGCGCGGGTGGCGGAAGTCCACGCCCGCGGGCCGGTAGGGCCGGGAGCCCGTGGCGATGACGAAGGCGTCCGCGTGGAGCAGCTCCACGGAGCCGCGGGGCTCCGTGACCTCCACGGTGTGCGCGTCCCGGAACCTCGCGCGGCCCGTCACCAGCTCCACGCGGTTGCGCTCATAGAAGGTGGTGCGCAACTGCACCTGCTTGGACACGACGGTGGTCGCCACGCGCATCATGTCCTTGAGCGTGGTGTGGCGGGCCAGCTCCGCCCGCATCTCCGGGTGGTCCTGCTGCACGTCCAACAGCCGCTGGATGGCGTGGCGCAGGGCCTTGGAGGGGATGGTGGCGGTGTGGGTGCAGGCGCCGCCCACCAGGGCTCCCTGCTCCACGGTGCACACCTTGCGGCCGGACTTCACCGCCTTCATCGAGGCCCCTTCACCGCCGGGACCGGAGCCGAGGACCACCACGTCGAACCGCCGAGCGCTCATGGGTCCGGAGTGTTCCCCCAACCCCGGCCCCGAGGGAAGAAATCACCTGGGGGCCGGGCACTGCTTCACACATCAGGGTTCCTGGGACGACTTCAGTAGGACGCCTTCAGCGTCACGCCGGAGTAGTCCGTGTAGCCCTTGAGCATCACGTGGTAGGCGCCCGCGACGGGGGCGTTGATGAGGCACGACTCCGTGTTGCCACCGGTCAGGGGGCGGCAGTCGTAGACGGAGTCCTCGGGCTTCGAACCCTGGCGCACGTACAGGTCCGCGTCTCCCGTGCCGAACATCGTCTGCACGAGCAGCGAGCTCTTCCCGGCCGGCACGCTGATGGTCCAGTAGCGGTACGAACCCTGCGCGCCCGACAGGCCCGTCACCGGAACGTTGTTCGTCAGCGTGCCGGTGCCCGGGTCCCCCGTACCGCCGGTGGTGTAGTACCCGCGCAGGGCCGCGCCGGTGAGCGTCATGTAGGTGTCCGCGTTGTACACGCGGACGTGCCAGGTGCCCGCCGCGGGATTGGTGACGGAGCACGTCTGGTTGTTGCCGCTGCCCGTGGTGCCCTTGCAGTCATAGGACGCCAGCGTGGGTGAGCTGCCTCGCTTCGCGTAGAGGTGGGCCACTCCACCGGAGCCGAGGTAGGTGTTGAACGCGAGGCTCGTGACCCCCGACGGAACCTCGAGCGTGTAGTCGCAGGAGAAGGTCCCGGGAGCCGCGCTCAGGCCGTAGGTGGGCGAGTTGTTGGTGATGGGGCTGGTGCTGGTGCAGCCCGGCTGACCGGTGGTCAGGGTGTACGTGCCCGTGATGGTCGCGCCGGAGAACGTGCTGTAGCCATACATCCGGGCGTAGTAGATGCCGGACGACGTCACCGAGAGGGTGCATCTCTCCGAACTGGAGCTGCCGGCCGACTTGCAGTCATTCGTCGCCTCCGAGGGAGTGCCTCCCCGGCGCACGTACAGGTCGCCGTCGCCAGTGCCTCCGCTGGTGGTGAATTCCACGCGGGTGGCCCCGGTGGGCACAGAGAGCTTGTAGATGCAGGACCAGGCGCCAGCCTCCTGGCCCACGCCGGACGCCGGCACACCGTTGGTCAGCGTGCTGGTGCTGGTGCAGTCCACGGCCTCCGCCTGGAGCCGCCGCTCCGGCGGAGGCCCCTTCTCCTTCACCGGGGCCTGTTCAGCGGCCTCGGTAGGGTTCTCCAGCTCCGCTTCCGCGCCCTGCTCCAGCTCCGCGCCACAGCCCGTCAGGGCACACGTCAGCCACACGGCGGCCAAAGACTTCAATCCAAGATGTCTCAAGATGTTCCTCGGTTTGTGAGAACGCTTGTCGCCAAGGGGGGCGGCGAAAGCCTGTCGTCCGACCGGCCTCGGACAGTACGCAAGCTATCAAGCGTGTCTGACATTCCGCGTGAGGACGGCCCGCACGGAGCGCGCGGGCCGGAAGCTGGAGCCAGGCGGGCTCCTCAGGGCGAGAGGAAGAGGCTCTCGCCGCGGGCCAGGCGCTCGCGGGCCGCTCCCGCGTCCAGCTTGATGATGTCCTTCGGGTCCTCATCCGCCTGCTCCTCCGCGGAGAGGGAATCCCATTCCTCCAGGTCGAGGACCTCTGGAACGACAAGCGTGCGCAGGTCGGGAGGATTCTGCGACTTGATGACCTTGCGGCCGTTCATCACGTAATACGTGAGATGCTTTACGTGCAGCTGGGACGCGTCTCCAAAGAGGGTGAGCCACGCGCCGGAGCCGGAGTCGACGACCTCCGCCTCCACCACTCCCGCCGCGTACGTCACGCTGTCCATCGAGGTCGCGACGAGCGTCTCCTTCACGCGCAGCGTGCCGGTGCAGACGAAGGTGAAGCCCACGCCGACGAAGAGGTTGCGGCACGTGACGTCGCCGAACACGACGAGGACGCCCTCGTCATGCCCGGCGGCTTCCACCAGCACGTTGCCTTCGACGTCCAGGCTCCCCATCACCAGCGTGTAGGCATTGGGCGGCCGCCAGGGCGCGGCGCCCGTCTCCTTCACCTCCGTGGGCTGGGCCCAGGGCTCCTCCACGTCCAGGGTGAGCAGGCTCTCGACGAACTTGCGCAGCGCTTCGGGCGCGGACTGGAGCTGGGGTGGTGCGGCGGGCCTGGGCGGCATGGGCGGTCTTCCTTCCGGTGAGGGGGGCCAGGCCTCCTCCTGCCCGGGGGCGGAAGCCGGGGCAACCGCATTCGTCACTCGATGGTGGCGAGCGCCTCCACGCCGTGCTCCTGGCACCAGCGGCGGTACGTCTCCAGCCGCTCCGCGGGGCTCACGCTCCTGAGGATCTGTCCGTCGTCGCCCAGGTATTCGATGCCGCCCTTCACGGTGATGTGCAGGACCAGGGGTTCGTCGCCCACGACCTGCCAGCTGTCGACGTTGCCGGGCGGCTCATAGACATACGTGCCCGGGCCAATCACCTCGCCGGTGTCGAGCAACTGGCGGCGCCCGGAGATGTTGAAGGCGTGCGACTCGCCGACGTGGCGGTGCCGGGGGATGAGGGTGCCGGGCTCCAGCCGGAAGAGGTACATCCAGCCGCTGCCGTCGCGGAAGAAGCGCAGAGGCTTGAACGCGAGCCCGGGCCGGCCCATGGGGATCCACGGCATGCGTTCGGAGTCGACGGGGTGGGAGGCGTAGGTGGAATCGGTCATGCCGGCAGGATGGTCCTCCGCTGGCCCGGTGGCAGGGCCAGGATTGCCGAATTCCATTGGGCCAATCCATGGGAGGATGCGGCATGGACTTCCATGTGGAGCTCCGGGGACGCCGGGACCTGGCCGGGCAGATCTACCGGGGGCTGCGCGCGGCCATCCTGGACGGACGTCTGCGACGCGGGGAGCGGTTGCCGCCCACCCGCGAGCTGGCCCTGCGCCTGGACGTGGCGCGCAACACCGTGGGCGTGGCGTATGAATGGCTCACCGCCGAAGGCCTCATCACGGGGCGCACGCGAGCGGGGAGCTTCGTCCAGGGGGAGGCATCCCGGCCGCGTGGCAGGGCAGGGCGGGAGGCGCAGGTGCCGCTGCGCGCCCGGGCCTTCTGGCGCTCACTGCCGGACCTGCCCGCGCCGCTCGCCCCCGCCGCGTATGACTTCGGGGTGGGCAGCCCGGATGTCTCGGGCTTCCCCTTCGAGTCCTGGCGCCGGCTGGTGGCGCGCCAGCTGCGGTCCGCCACGGTGTCCGGGGGCTACGTGGACGCGGCGGGACACCGGGGGCTGCGGGAGGCGGTGGCTCGGCACGTAGGCGTCTCGCGGGGCGTGCGCGCGGAGGTGGACGACGTCTTCATCACCAATGGCGCGCAGCAGGCGTTGGACCTCGTGGGCCGGGTGCTCATCGAGCCGGGGGACTGCGTCGCCATGGAGGAGCCGGGCTATCCGCCCGCGCGGCAGGTGTTCCAGTCGCTGGGGGCGCGCGTCGTGCCCGTTCCGGTGGACGCGGAGGGGCTGGACGTGGCGGCGCTGCCGGACACCGCGCGGCTCGTCTACGTCACGCCGTCGCACCAATTCCCGCTGGGCATGCCCATGTCGCCCGCGCGCCGGGTGGCGCTGCTGGAGTGGGCGAAGCGGCGGGACGCGGTGGTGATTGAAGACGACTACGACAGCGAGTTCCGCTTTGGCGGCCGGCCCCTGGAGACGTTGCATGGGATGGACCGCTCCGGGCGGGTGCTCTACGTGGGCTCGTTCTCGAAGGTGATGGTCCCCATGCTGCGGATGGGGTTCCTCGTCGCGCCGCCGTCGCTCCAGCGGGAGCTGCGGTGGGCCCGGCGCGTGATGGACTGGCACAGCCCGGTGCCGGAGCAGGCCGCGCTCGCGCGGTTCATCGACAGCGGGCTGCTGGCGCGGCACATCCGCAAGATGCGGCGGGACTACGAGGCGCGGCACGCGCGCGTGGCGGAGGGGCTTTCGCGCCACTGCGGCGACTGGCTCCAGGTGGTGCCCTCCGTGGCGGGCCTGCACCTGTGCGCGACGTTCCGGCGAGGGGGCGTGGCGTTGGAGCGGGAGACGGTGGCCCGGGCCCGGGCGTCGGGCGTCGGGCTCATCACCCTGTCGCGTTACTTCATGGGACCGCGCGCCCGGCCAGGGCTGGTGTTGGGCTATGGCGGCATTCCCGCCGCGCGCATTCCGGAGGGGCTCCGGCGGCTGGGCGCCAGTCTTGTATCGGGGGTGGGATTGACGAGGGATTGAAGGCAGGTCCTAATCCCTCTCTTCATGCTCAGTGCCGTCGAGGGGGAAGTGGAGTCGCATGCCGTGTGTCCGCAGCATCCCGAAAGGGAGGCGGTGCGCACCTGCGCGCGGTGTGGAAGATATGTTTGCTCGGGGTGCGAACAGGAGAACGGCCAGTGCCGCGAGTGCATGCGGCTCTCCGCCCTGGAGGTGCCCGACTCCCGTGGCCGAGCTCGGCGAGCGGTGACCGCGCTCCAGTTCGCCGCGGCGACGGACCTGCTGAGCCTGGGCCTCCACTCCCTCCTGTTCCTGGGGGTGTTCACCGAAGAGGTGCGGGGCCTGCCCGCCACGGGCGTGATCTTCCTGAACGTCGGGGGAGGCCTCCTGGCCCAGGTCTTCCTCCTGATGTGGTTCCACCGGGTCGTCCGTCAGCTCAAGGCCCTGGGGCAGGACATCGGGGATTCCCCCGCGATGGCGGTCTGGTGGTGGCTGATTCCCCTGGCCAACTGGGTGAAGCCCTACCACCTCATGAAGGAGGTCGCGACGCGGCTGGGCGGGGCGCACTTCGCCGCGGCGCTTCCCCTCTCCGTGTGGTGGGGGGCCAACGTCCTGTCGCGGATCATGAATCAGGTGGACCAGCGGATCATCGGGAAGCTGGAGACGGCGGACGGGGGCATGGCGACCACTGGCGCCCTGGTGGGCCTGATCGCCGCGGGCTCCGCCCTGGCCATGGCCCTCTTCAGCGTCCAGATCATCCGGGCGCTCCAGGAGCAGCTCGACCAGCGGCGCGACGGGCTGGAGTTCGGGGACGGCCCTGTGCCGGAGGCCAGGGCCGAAGCGGCGTGAGGCGGGTTACCGGGACAGCCGGGTCGCGTGGCTCGCGGCGAGCTTCCACTGGCCCTCGCGGTAGACCCAGGTGCCGGTGAACTGGAAGTCGCCTTCGAACCGCGTCTTGCCGGAGTGCCCCTTGAGGGTGGTGATGCCGGTGACGACCGCGGCGTCGGCCTTGAGCAGCTCGCGCTCGTCCTGCGCGGGGTCTGGAGTTTCATCCGCGGCGCCGTGCGTGAGGTGGAAGGTGACAGGCTACCGCGCTCAGACAGGGGCCGCGACGCGGACCAGCTGCTTGCCCAGGTTGCGGCCCTCGAACAAGCCGCGCAGGGCGGACGGCGCCTGCTCCAGTCCCTCGGCGATGGTCTCCGTCAGGACGAGCTCTCCCCGGGCCGCCCAGGTGGACAGCTCCCGGAAGGCCTCGGGGAAGCGGGGGACGTGGTCCAGGAAGATGAAGCCCTCCATGCGCGCCCGCTGGAAGGCCAGCTGCATGTAGTTGCGAGGCGTGGCGCCGTAGTCCCGGGCCTTGTAGCCGGACGAGACGGCGCCGCAGAGCACCACGCGGGCGCGCACCGCCAGGTGGTCCAGCGCCGCCTCCAGGACGGGCCCGCCCACGTTGTCGAAGAAGACATCCACACCCTTGGGGGCCAGCGCCTGGAGGCGTGTCCGGACGTCCTCGGACTTGTAGTCGATGCAGGCGTCGAATCGGGCGACGCGGGTGACCTGGTCGGCCTTGTGCGCTCCGCCCGCGATGCCGATGACACGACAGCCCCGGAGCCGCGCCACCTGCCCGGCGATGGAGCCCACGCTGCCCGCCGCGCTGGAGACCAGGACGGTTTCACCTGGGGCCGCGCGGCCCACGTCCGTCATGCCAATCCACGCGGTCAGCCCGCTGGCGCCGTAGAGGTTCAGCATGGCCTTGGGGTCGATGCCGTCCGGCACCTTGTTGAATCCGAAGAGGCCCGCGTCACCGGCCAGCGCGTACTCCTGCCAGCCCGTCATGCCCGTCACCCAGTCGCCCACGGCCAGCCGCTCGGAGCGGGACGCGATGACCTGTCCGACACCTGCGCCGCGCATGACCTCGCCGAGCTCGACGGGCCGGATGTAGGTCGCGTGGGGATTGAGCCACGTGCGCTGGGTGGGTTCGATGGCGAGCCAGACGACGCGCACCAGCGCTTCTCCGGGACCCGGAGTGGGGATGGACGTCCGGCGCCATTCGAAGCAGGCATCGGAGACTTCATCGTGGGGACGCGACTTCAGCACCCACTGATGGTTCACGGAGCCTCCTTGGTGAAGGCGGGGGCCGCGAGCCTCCGGGCGCAGTCGCGGATGTCGTCCGGCCAGCTCCGGGTCCACTTGTTGAAGCGGGTACGGTCGCCCGCGTAGAGCGCGCGAGCGGCCTCTTCGTAGCCCGGCGCGTTGCCGGCCATCGTGGTCATGAAGCGGTCCGCGGCGGCCTGGGCGCGGCGGACACGGTCGGCGTCACCGCTGTTCGCGCGAGCGGCCTCCACCAGCTTGCGCAGGGCCACGGACGCGCCGCCGGGCTGCTCGGACAACCACTCCCAGTGGCGGGGCAGCAGCGTCACCTCTCGGGCCACCACGCCGAGCTTCGGGCGGCCAGGGCCTCGGGGCTCGGAGGACTCGGCGGCCGGGTCCGGCGCGGGTTGGAGGCGGGCGAGCACCTCCTCCAGCGTGCCGCGCAGGTGGAAGTCCACCGTCTGGCCCGTGGCGTCGTCGAACAACAGCAGCGGTTCATGCTCGTCCGCGTCGAGTGCTCCCTTGGCGGCGGTGACGACCTCGGCCGGTGAGCCGGAGACAAACAGGCGCTGGCCGAAGAAGGCGGTCCAGGTGACGGAAGGTGAAGGCATGTCGGGGATATTACCCGGGTAGAAATGGGCGTCAATTCTACCCGGGTAATATGTGCGCGTTGACCGGGATGGCTGGCCGTGGGAGCAGGTTGGTCAGGAGGCGAGGCATGAAGGACGCGAACCGGATTCCCGTCATCGTGGGCGTGGGGCAGATCAACGACCGGACGGAGGATCCGCTGCGGGGATTGGATTCGCTGGGCTTGATGGAGGCCGCGCTGCGAGCGGCGGACGCGGATGCAGGCGGTGGGTGGCTCTCCCGGCTGGATTCGCTGGCGGTGGTGGATCAGCTCTCGTTCCAGCAGATGGGGCCGTTGCCGCTCGCGCTGGCGGAGCGGCTGGGCGCCCGGCCGCGCCTTCATGAGCAGACGGCGGAAGCAAACGGGGACAGCCCGGTGCGGCTGCTCCACGAGGCCGCCAACCGCATCGCCTCCGGGGCGGTGGACGTCGCGGCGGTCGTGGGTGGTGAGGCGCTGCGCACGGCGGCCCGGCGCGCGGCGCTGGCCGCGGGGGATGCGCCCTCCGCGCACAACGCCGCGACCCGCATTGGCGTCCAGGCGCACGCGGCCTACCGGAAGCGTTACGGCCTCAACTCACCGGTCGACGTCTATCCCCTCTATGAGAACGCGGGCCGTGCCGCGTATGGGCAGACATTGGCGGAGGCGCAGCGGGAGAGTGGGGAACTCTGGTCGCGGTTCTCGCAGGTCGCGGCGGGAAATCCGGGAGCGTGGCTCCGTGAGCCTTTGTCCGTGGAAGAGATTGTCACGCCCTCGCCGTCCAACCGGCCCATCGCGTTTCCGTATTGGAAGCGAATGGTGGCGAACAGCGCCGTCAACCAGGGCGCGGGATTCCTTGTCACCAGCCTGGCGAACGCGCTCGCGCGCGGAGTGCCGGAGGATCGCCTCGTGTACGTGGGCCGGGGCGCGGCGGCGCATGAGCCGGAGGACTTCCTCGCGCGCGATGGCTATGCAAGCTCGCCGAGCATGGCGGTGTCGCTGAGCCGCGCGCTGGAGTTGAATGGGTTGACCGTCGACATGCTCGACTTCGTGGAGCTCTACAGTTGCTTCCCATGCGTGCCGAAGATGGCGCGCCGGGTGTTGGGCTGGCCGCTGGAGAAGTCCGCCACCGAGTTCGGCGGCCTCACGTTCGGCGGTGGCCCCATTGCCAACTACATGAGCCACGCGGTGGTCAGCATGGTGCAGCGGCTGCGCGAGCAGGGGCGCCATGGCCTGCTCTTCGGCAACGGCGGCTTCGCGACGTACAACCACAGCCTCGTGCTCACGCGAGAACCCCCGCCCGCCGGAACACTGCCCCAGGCCTTTGAGCATCAGGCGGAAGCGGACGCCGCGCGCGGTCCCGTCCCTCCGTTCGTGGAGGACTTCACGGGCCCTGGCCGTATCGAGACGTACACGGTGCTGTACGAACGCGACGGCAGCCCCCGGTTCGGCGTCATCGTCGCGCGAGGGGCATCCGGTGAGCGCTTCCTCGCGAAGGTCCCGGCGCAGGACACCGCGGGCATCGGCTTCCTGTGCGACGGGAAGGAGGAACCTGTCGGCACGGAAGGGCACGCCGTCGCCGGACCCGGAGGGGACGTCCTCTGGCGCCGGGTCTAGCTTTCATTTATTGAAATACAGTTTTTCTGAGGCGGCCCGTTCAGCTCCACCGCGACAATGGAGCCTGCCCACCCGTGGAGCGCGCCATCCATCTCGTGATGGCGCGACAGGAAGATGCGGGCCGGACTGAGGCCCCTGTGAGTGGCCGTTCACCGCGGCGCCGCGCACCACCTTCCGGGCGTCGGCGAAGCGGGTGTATGCGCACTGGCACTACTACCCGGTGTCGTTCGACAACGCCAACCCGACGTCCAATGACTACTACGAGCGCGCCTACATCGCGGTGAATGGCGAGAGCGGAAGCGACGTGAACAACGGCGCGGTGTGGACGCGGGCGAAGACGATTGTCGACGCGGCCTCGCAGGCCGGCGGCTTCGACATCATCCCCATGGCCTGTTCAATACCTGGAACGACCAGCACGAACACCACGACATCCGGCCTGTATTACAACCACCGCATCCACAATTCGTCTCTCGTGCCCACGACCCAGACGTCCGCGAACCTCGCATCTGCTCGCGCTGTGTTGGCCCCGTCAGCTCCAGCGTCCGCGGGGTTGATTTCAACGTCTGCCCATTCTCCTGAAGGAAGGCATCCGAGGCTCCGCGGAGACTTGAAACAGGGGATTCTCAAGTGACCTCGGATGGGGCGAGAGGGACCCTTGACGCAAGCGGGCGCAGACTTTGTCTGCATCGATTTTGCCCGTCACTGACTCTCCTATTACAGCTGTCTCAGGGAACGCCTTCCATTGCGCCCCACGACGAGTCCCTGGGATTCGTCAAATCCCATCTGGAGATCATTGATGCCGCAAATACCGAGGAGGGTCTCCCTCCGTCCGCTGAATCTGTTTGTCGCTGCATTGGCGCTCGCCCTGGCCGTGGCCTGCGGCGCGGAGACGAGCGAGGGCAAAGGCGTGGGCGAGGCAAGCCTTGGAGTCTCCGCCCAGGCTCTGACGGAGAATGACATCAGCCGTGTCACCGTGACGGTGAGCGGCTCCGGAATCACGCCGGACATCTCCCGCAACCTGTTCAAGACGGCCGGACAGTGGAGCGGAACCCTGGGAGGGATTCCCGTGGGCTCCGGCCGCACCTTCCTGGCCCGGGCCTATGACGGCTCCAACACCCTGCTGTACGAGGGGCAGGTCACCGGGGTCACCATCTCCCAGGACTCGACGGCGGCGGTCTTCATCCTGTTGCAGCAGAAGACGGCTCCCACGCCCTTCAGCAACAGCGCCCCGCGCATCAGCTCGCTGGTGGCGTCCTCCACCCAGCTGGAGCCGGGCCAGTCCACCACGCTCTCGGTGACGGCGACGGACGCGGACAACGACACGCTGAGCTACGCCTGGACGGCCACGGCGGGCACCCTGGCCAACGCCACGAAGGCAGGGGCCACCTGGACCGCGCCCACGACCGAGGGGCCCTTCACCCTCGACGTCAGCGTCACGGATGGCAAGGGCGGCCAGGCCGGCTTCTCCCTGGTCATCAACGTGTTGGCCGCAAAGGGCAAGGCCACGGTGACGACGTCCTTCAACACCTGGCCCGTGGTGAGCGAGGTGTCCGTCACCCAGGGGCAGTTGCTGCCCGGTGGCAGCACGGAGCTCGGCGTGACGGTGGTGGACCCGGATGGCGACCTGCTGACGTTCAGCTGGAGCGACGACTGCGGCGGCAGCTTCAACAACGCCACCGTCAAGAAGCCCACCTGGAAGGCTCCGGCCACCCGGCCGTCCAGTGGCACCTGCACCGTGTCTGTCGCGCCCAATGACGGCCGCGGCGGAAGCACCCAGGGCTCCCTCGGCATCACCATCGGCCTGCCGGACGTCCCCGACGCCGCCCCCGTCATTGACCAGACCTTCCAGTCCGCCAGCACCGTCGAGCCGGGCGGGGTGGTGAACGTGCTCGTGGTGGCGCACGACCCGGAGGGCACCGCCCTGTCCTTCACCTGGAGCGCCAGCGGCGGCACGCTGGGCACCCCGGCCACCTCCGCGTTCCAGAGCGAAGTGCTGTGGACCGCGCCCGCCAGCGGCGGCCCCTTCACCCTCACCGCGGTCGTCATGGACGCGGCCGGAGTGCAGGCGACGCAGAGCTTCACCGTCAGCCTTCCCTAGCCCGCGTTTCCAGTGAACCTCTTGCTCCTTTTGGGAACCCCTTGAATCGACCACACCCATTCCAATCCCTGGCGCTCCTCCCGCTGCTCCTCATGACGCTCGCGGCCTGCGCTCCCGCTCCCGCTCCTTCCCAGGAGGGCTCGGCCGACATCGCCGTCTCGGCCCAGGCCCTCTCGACCTCGGACGTGGCCAGGGTCACCCTCACGGTGAGCGCCGCGGACCTCTCCGCTGACATTGTCGCCAACCTGCAGAATACCGGCGGCCAGTGGAGGGCCGTCCTCGGTGCGATCCCGGCCGGCGCCAACCGCACCTTCCGCGCCCAGGCCTTCGATTCCTCCGACACCCAGGTCTATGAAGGCCAGGCCACCGGCGTCACCATCACCTCGAGCGCCACGGCCGCCGTGGTCATCGTCCTACAGCAGACGACGGCGCCGACGCCCTTCGTCAACAGCGCGCCCAGGATTACCGGCCTCACGGCCTCCACCAGCCGCGTGGACGTGAACGAGTCCGTCACGCTCGCCGTCACCGACACGGACGCGGATGGCGACGCGCGCAGCTACGCCTGGACGGCGAGCGGTGGCACCTTCGTCGACGCGACCACCGCCAGCCCGACGTGGACCGCACCGGCCACGGAGGGAACCTATTCGCTGAACGTGAGCGTGACGGATGGGAAGGGCGGCCAGGCGGGCATCTCCTTGAAGGTCGCCGTGGTGCGTGCCAGGGGCTCGGCGGATGTCGCCGTCGCGTTCAACACCTGGCCCGTGGCGACCCTGGTGACGGGTACTCCGTCCGGCCAGGTGGCTCCTGGGGGTGTCGTGAGCCTGGATGTGGCGGCGGTGGATGCCGACAACGATGTGCTCAGCTACAGCTGGGCGGATGATTGCGGCGGCAGCTTCAGCGCGGACACGCAGCAGCGTCCAACGTGGACGGCGCCGGCCACGGCCCCCGCGAGCGCGGTGTGCAAGGTGACGGTGAGCTTGAACGATGGACGCGGTGGGAGCACGACGGGCCAGTTGGGCATCAACGTGGGGCTGCCCCAGATTCCCACCCGGCCCCCCGTCATCGATGAGCTCTTCCAATCCACCGACACCGTGGCCGTGAACGGAACGGTGAAGCTGGTCGTGAGCGCCTACGACCCCGAGGGTGCGGCGCTGACCTTCACGTGGAGCGCCAGCGGCGGCACGCTGGGAACTCCTGTCACCAGCGCCTCTCGGAGCGAGGTCAACTGGACGGCCCCGTCGCTGGGAGTTTCTTCACTCATCACCCTGGTGATCCAGGATGCGAGCGGACAGAAGACGACCCAGACCTTCTCAATCAACCTGACTGGCGGGACGGTGACGTGCGTCAAGGTCGTCACCTCATACCTGAAGAAGGCGAACCCGTATGGCTACCCCGTCACCGTGAACTACAGCATGGTGGGCGGTGCTGGCGGTGGCATGGGCTATAATTTCAGGGGCTCGAACGGAGCCACCGCCAGCACCGCCCACCATGCTGTAGTTCACGGTGACGG